>NZ_DBNGVP010000226.1:0-24588 GCF_057119385.1 Archangium sp.
CGGGCAACGGGGGGTATTGGGCCTGCTCACCCAGGGGCTGCTGGGGGAGGGCGGTATCGCCAGCAAGGACCTCACTGAAAGCGTCATCTCACGCCCGGGCAACACGCTCCAGTCCATGAAGGCCCTCGGCTACCGCGCGGACACCACGTGCCTGGAGGAGGGGCGGAGGGTGGTGAGATTGGCCGTGGTGCAGCAATCACAGAACAATGGCGGCACGCCCTGGACGCCCGCGGGGGCGGTGCTGGTGGGACCGAAGGGCGAGGAGTGGAAGGTGCTGCGCGTGTGGACGCAGGAATCCCTTGCTCCGGGCGAGAAGCTCAGCGTGGGGGTGGAGGTGGAGATGACGGAAGAGGCGGCGCGCGGCACCTTCACCCTGAAGTGGTGGGGCCAGGACGCAGGCCGCGGGAGCGAGTCCTTCGACGGCGTGACCTTTCCGTAAGGGAACGCTTCACCCTGCCCACGCGGGCCTCTGCGAGGCTCTCCAGGTTCACTTCCTGATTCCCCTTTGAATCACCCGCCGCCGGGTTTGTCCCGCTTGCTACCCTTGCGTCTGCCAGGTGCGGCGCGTTCCGTGCGCGGCCGGCTGCGCTTGACTGGCGGGGCCGGGCGGGCTGCTCCTGGTGGCCCCGCCTCCTCCCCGGCAGGGTCCAGGGCCCACGTTCCCTCCTCCCAGCGTTTCAACGCCTCGGATGCTTCAAATGGGACCAGTCCCTTGCCTTTCGCGGCTTCCTCCAGGACCGCCTTGGCTTCCGCCGTGCGATGGCGCAACAGCAGCGCGGCCGCCGACACCCGCACGTCCATCCGCGGATGCGTGAAGAGCACCGCGAGCGCATCCCGTCCGGTGCCACCATGAGCCCGCAGTTTGTCAAACACGGCCAGGTACTGATCAACGTGCTTGTTCGCGGTCTTGGAGTCACCCCGCCAGGCTGCCTCGGTTTCCGCCTGCACATGCCGCGCGAACTCCGCCACGAGACCTTGCAAATCAATCATGGCCAAATGCCGTTTCTGACGTTCTGACCGTTCACCGTGCTGCGCCGCCTCGACTGCGTGCTCAAGCGAATGCCTCCGCGAGGCACTCTAGTCTCATTTCCAGATTCCCTTTTGAATCACCCGCCGGGTTTGTCCCGCTTGCTCCCCCTCCGTCGGTCAGGTGCGGCGCGTTCCGTGCGCGGCCGGCTGCGCTTGACTGGCGGGGCCGGGTAGGCTGCTCCTGGTGGCCCCGCCTCATCCCCGGCGGGGTCCAGGGCCCATGTGCCCTCTTCCCAGCGTTTCAACGCCTCGGATGCTTCAAACGGGACCAGTCCCTTGCCTTTCGCTGCTTCCTCCAAGACCGCCTTGGCTTCCGCCGTGCGATGGCGCAACAGCAGCGCGGCCGCCGACACCCGCACGTCCATCCGCGGATGCGTGAAGAGCACCGCGAGCGCATCCCGTCCCGCATCCCCACTGGCGCGCAGTTGCATGAATGCGGCGATGGCTTTCTTCGCGTGTTTGTTTCCGAGCTTCGCATCACCTCCCATGATCTGCTCGGTTTGAGCCTGGACGTGATAGGCGAACTCCTCAACGAGCTTCTCGAAAGCTTTCACCCTACACCGGTCCTGAGATTTCCCCGGAGTTTCCGACGCGGAGGTGGTTCCATGGAGGGGCGGGGGCGCGTGGCCCTACTCGGCGCCTGGGGGCCCGAGTTCTTCTGGAAGAGGCGTCCTGAGAAGACTCAGCCCTCTCGGCAATGGGATGACCTGGAACCCCTGGCCCGCGATGCTGACGAGTTCTCCGTCGGCCGCCTTTCCACTGGATAGCCACGCATCAGCATCCTTCCGGGTCGCGAACGTATGAGAAACCTTGACCTCGAATGAGGGGTCGAAGAATTCTTGATAATAATTGAGGAAGTCGTCCAGCTTCTTGATGCGCCGGATGTAGAGAAGCGAAATCGCGGCCAGCTGGAGGGTCGCCTCCTCTTTCGAGCCCTCCTGATACCGCTTGCTCGCGGCGTCCAGGATTCCAAGGGCCTCGTCCATTTCAAAATCCTCGAGATGTGCCACGTCAGCACCGAGCCTTTACTGGCTTGGAGAAGCATTTGACCCGTAGCGCCATTGGTTTCATGTCCGTCCGCTCCCAGCTCCTGCCAGGCAACGTCATCATGGGGGAGGGAACGTGGCAGACCCCGTCCGGGGCGGCAAGCTCCGGGTTCGCCGTCATCCCGGGGAGCAGCCGAGGACACGGGCTCATGGGCGCGATGACTCAATGGAATCAGCCCGCGCCGCTCTCCCGAGGTAGGATGTGGCCATGAGTGAGCCCAACCTCTCCGCGTTCATCTGGTCCGTCGCGGACCTGCTGCGCGGTGACTACAAGCAGTCCGAATACGGCAAGGTCATCCTCCCGTTCACCGTGCTGCGCCGCCTCGACTGCGTGCTCGAGGCGACCAAGCCCGCCGTCCTCGCGGAGAAGCTGCTGCGCGAGAAGGCCGGGCTCAACCCCGAGCCCTTCCTGCTCAAGAAGTCCGGCCAGCACTTCTTCAACACGTCGCCGCTCGACCTGAAGAAGCTCATGGGCGACCCGGACAACATCGGCGAGAACCTCCGCGATTACGTGGTGGGCTTCTCGCCCGCGGTGCGCGACATCTTCGAGCGCTTCGAGTTCCACACGCAGATCGACCGGCTCGCGAAGGCCGGACTGCTGTACCTGGTCACCGAGAAGTTCGCGCACATCGACCTGCACCCCAAGCTCGTGAGCAACGCGCAGATGGGGCTCGTCTTCGAGGAGCTCATCCGCAAGTTCGCCGAGCTCTCGAACGAGACCGCCGGAGAGCACTTCACGCCCCGCGAAGTCATCCGGCTCATGGTCAACCTCCTCTTCTTCGAGGACGATGACGCGCTCACGAAGCCGGGCGTCGTGCGCTCCATCTATGACCCGACGGCCGGCACGGGCGGCATGTTGAGCGTGGCCGGCGAGCACCTGGCCGGCGTGAACCCCGGGGCCCGGCTCGTCATGTACGGCCAGGAGCTCAACCCCGAGTCGTACGCCATCTGCAAGGCGGACATGCTCATCAAGGGGCAGGACATCGCCAACATCAAGTTCGGCAACACGCTCTCGGCGGACGGGCTGGTGGGCAAGCACTTCGACTACATGCTCTCGAACCCCCCGTTCGGCGTGGAGTGGAAGAAGATCGAGAAGGAGGTCCGCAAGGAAGCCGAGCAGCTCGGCTACGACGGCCGCTTCGGCCCCGGCCTGCCGCGTGTGAGCGATGGCTCGCTGCTCTTCCTCCTGCACCTGGTCTCGAAGATGCGCCCGGCCAAGGATGGGGGCAGCCGCTTCGGCATCGTCCTCAACGGCTCGCCGCTCTTCACCGGCGGGGCGGGCTCGGGCGAGAGCGAGATCCGCCGCTACATGCTGGAGAACGACCTGGTGGAGGCCATCATCGCCCTGCCCACGGACATGTTCTACAACACGGGCATCAGCACCTACGTGTGGATCGTGAGCAACCGCAAGCCCGCTCAACGCAAGGGCAAGGTGCAGCTCATCGACGCGGGCGGCTTCTTCCAGAAGATGCGCAAGAGCCTCGGCAGCAAGCGCAAGGAGCTGAGCCCCGATCACATTGATGACATCACGCGCATCTTCGGCGATTTCAAGAAGGTGACGCGGAAGGGCGTGCCCATCAGCCGCATCTTCAAGAACGAGGACTTCGGTTACCGCACCATCACGGTCGAGCGCCCCGAGCGTGACGACAAGGGCAACCGGGTGTTGGGCACGAAGGGCAAGTGCAAGGGCAAGCCCGTGGCGGACGCGAACCTGCGCGACACGGAGAATGTCCCGCTCTCCGAGGACGTGGAGGCGTACTTCCAGCGCGAGGTGTTGCCCCATGCGCCGGATGCCTGGATCGACCACGAGAAGACGAAGGTGGGTTACGAGATTCCCTTCAATCGGCACTTCTACGTCTTCAAGCCGCCGCGCCCGCTCGCGGAGATCGACAAGGACCTGAAGGGCGTCACCGACCGCATCCTGTCGATGATCGGAGGGCTCTCGCAATGAGCTTCCCTCGCTACCCGCAGTACAAGGACAGCGGCGTTGAATGGCTGGGCGAGGTGCCAGCGCATTGGACGGTCGTCGAACTCAAGCACATTGCCGATGTCAATACCGGTATGGCCAAAGGGAAAGATCATGCCGGACGGAGCACCATCGCAGTGCCATATCTGCGAGTCGCCAATGTGCAGAATGGCTACTTGGACCTGGATGATGTCGCGCTGATGGAGATCCCTGTAGCCGACCTGGCACGCTATTCGCTCAAGCCCGGCGATGTGTTGATGAATGAAGGCGGGGATTTCGACAAACTTGGTCGAGGCTGCGTGTGGAATGGGCAAATCGACCCTTGCATCACGCAGAATCATGTATTCGCAGTGCGTCCGCGCGGCGTCCGTTCCGAATGGCTGAGCGCAATCACTGGATCCGGTTACGCACAATTCTACTTCAAAACACGCGCCAAGCAGAGCACGAATCTCGCATCTATTTCATCTACGAATCTGATGGAACTTCCGGTTGTTCTTCCGCCACCTGAAGAGCAAACCGCTATCGTCACATTCCTGGAGCGTGAGACCGCCAAGATCGACGCACTGGTGGCTGAGCAGCAGCGGTTGATTGTTCTGCTGAAGGAGAAGCGCCAAGCAATCATCTCCCACGCCGTCACGCAGGGACTGAGTCCCAACGTGCCCAAGAAACCCTCCAACGTGGAATGGCTGGGCGAGGTACCCGCGCACTGGAAGATACGGAGAGTTTCGTCTTTGAGCACCAAGATAACGAACGGGTACGTTGGGCCAACCCGCGATATCTTTGTTGATGATGGAATTCGATACTTGCAGTCGCTTCACATCAAGGACAACAAGATCCGCTTCGATGTGCCCTATTTTGTTTCAGCGGAGTGGAGTCGCCAACACTCCAAGTCAATCTTGGAGGCTGGCGATGTTCTTGTTGTTCAGACTGGAGACATAGGGCAAGCCGCAGTCGTGACTGATGAGTTTGCTGGATGTAACTGTCATGCTCTAATTATTGTATCACCTGTCCGTGAGGTTGTTGAGGGGGCCTGGATCGCCTTGGTTATGAAGGCGGAGTATGGGCTTCAGTCTTTGCTCTCGATTCAAACTGGGGCGCTGCATCCCCACCTCAATTGTGGCGATGTAAAGGATGTTTCTATCCCTTTGCCCCCGCTGGTTGAGCAACGGCAGATCATTGAGAAGGTTGGCGAGCAGACTCGTTCGTTAGACGCCTTGATCTTGGAAGCTGAGCGTGCCATCGAACTCCTCCAAGAGCGCCGTGCTGCACTGATCTCCGCCGCTGTCACCGGCCAGATCGACGTTCGCGCCATCGCCAACAGGGCCGCCGCGTGAGCCTCCACAAGGAAATCAGCTTCGAGTCAGAGATCTGCGCTCATCTCGCGGCCCATGGATGGCTCTACTACAAGGGCGACGCCGCCGACTACGACCAGGCTCGGGCGCTCTTCCCCCCTGACGTGCTGGCCTGGGTGCAGGCCACGCAGCCCAAGGCGTGGGAGACGCTGACGAAGAACCACGGTGGCAAGGCCGAGGAGACGCTGCTCAATCGCCTGCGAGACCAGCTCGACCAACGTGGCACGCTCGACGTGCTGCGCCATGGCATCGAGCTGCTGGGCCTCAAGCAGCCGCTCAAGCTGGCCGAGTTCAAGCCCGTGCTCGCCATCAACCCCGACATCCTCGCCCGCTACGAGGCCAACCGGCTGCGCGTGGTGCGGCAGGTGCGCTACTCCGTCCACAACGAGAACTGCATCGACCTGGTGCTCTTCCTCAACGGCGTGCCGGTGGCCACCGCCGAGCTGAAGATCGACTTCACCCAGAGCATCACGGACGCCATCGACCAGTACCGCTTCGACCGGCTGCCGCACCCCAAGGGGCAGGCCGCCGAGCCGCTGCTCTCCTTCCCCCATGGCGCGCTGGTGCACTTCGCGGTGAGCAACAGCGAAGTCCACATGGTCACGCGGCTCCAGGGGCCGGACACCGTCTTCCTGCCCTTCAACCAGGGCAACGACGGCGGCGCGGGCAACCCCGTGAACCCCACCGGCGGCCACCGCACCGCGTACCTGTGGGAGCAGATCTGGGCGCGCGAGAGCTGGCTGGAGATCCTCGGGCGCTACCTCATCGCCCAGCGCGACAAGAAGAAGCAGATCTCCCGCGTCATCTTCCCGCGCTACCACCAGCTGGACGTCACCCGGAGGCTCCAGGCCGCCGTGCTCGCGGATGCGCCCGGCACGAAGTACCTCGTCCAGCACTCGGCCGGGTCGGGGAAGACGAACTCCATCGCGTGGACGGCGCACTTCCTGGCCGAGCTGCACGACGCCCAGCACCAGAAGGTGTTCGACACGGTGGTGGTCGTCTCCGACCGCACCGTCATCGACTCCCAGCTTCAAGAGGCCATCTTCGACTTCGAGCGCACCACCGGTGTGGTGGAGAAGATCACCGGCGAGGACGGCAGCAAGAGCGCGAAGCTCGCCCAGGCGCTCTCGGGCGGCAAGAAGATCGTCGTCTGCACCCTCCAGACGTTCCCCTTCGCCATCGAGGAAGTGCGCCGGCTGGCCGCGGCGCAGCACAAGCGCTTCGCGGTCATCGCCGACGAGGCCCACAGCTCGCAGACCGGCGAGGCCGCCTCCAAGCTCAAGGCCGTCCTCTCCCCGGAGGAGCTGGCCGCGTTCAACGATGGCGGCGAGGTGAGCAGTGAAGACGTCCTGGCCTCGCAGATGGCGTCACGCGCCGATGATTCACGCATCACGTTCGTCGCGTTCACGGCCACGCCGAAGCCCAAGACGCTGGAGCTGTTCGGCACCCGGCCGGACCCGTCGCGCAAGCCCGCGCCCGACAACATCCCCACGCCGTTCCACGTCTACTCCATGCGCCAGGCCATCGAGGAGAAGTTCATCCTCGACGTGCTGAGGAACTACACGCCGTACGGCCTCGCCTTCAGGCTCGCCCACGAGGGCAAGGAGCTGGACGAGAAGCAGGTGGAGAAGAGCGCCGCGCTGAAGAAGCTCATGGGCTGGGTGCGGCTCCACCCCTACAACATCGCCCAGAAGGTGCGAATCGTGGTGGAGCACTACCGCGCGCACGTCGCCCCGCTGCTCGAGGGCCAGGCCAAGGCGATGGTCGTCGTGGCCAGCCGGCTCGAGGCCGTGCGCTGGAAGCTCGCCATGGAGAAGTACATCCAGGAGAGGGGCTATCTGCTGGGCACGCTCGTGGCGTTCTCCGGCGAGGTCCTCGACGAGGAGTCCGGCCCGGAGCCCTTCACGGAGCACAGCCGGACGCTGAACCCCGGCCTGAAGGGCCGCGATATCCGCGAGGCCTTCAAGGGCGGCGAGTACCAGGTGCTGCTCGTCGCCAACAAGTTCCAGACGGGCTTCGATCAGCCGCTGCTGTGCGGCATGTACGTGGACAAGCGTCTGGCGGGGATCCAGGCGGTGCAGACGCTCTCGCGGCTGAACCGGGCGCACCCGGGCAAGGACACGACGTACGTGCTCGACTTCGCCAACGACCCGGCCGAGGTCCTCGCGGCCTTCAAGACGTACTACACGACGGCGGAGCTCGCGGCCACGACGGACCCGAACCTCGTATTCGACCTGCGCGCGAAGCTCGACGCCTCCGGCCACTACGACGACTTCGAGGTGGACCGGGTGGTGGGCGTGGAGCTGAACCCCCAGGCGAAGCAGAGCGACCTGATCAAGGCCCTCGAGCCGGTGGTGGACCGGCTGACGAGGCGATTCAAGGCCGCGCAGGCGGCGCTCTCGGCCGCGACCGCGGCGTCCAACACCCAGGCCAGCCGGGACGCCAAGGCCGAGCTCGATGCCCTCGTCCTCTTCAAGTCGGACATGGGCGCGTACCTGCGCCTCTACACGTTCCTCTCGCAGATCTTCGATTACGCCAGCACCGCCATCGAGAAGCGGGCCCTCTTCTACAAGCGCCTGCTACCGCTGCTCGAGTTCGGACGCGAGCGCGAGGCGATCGATCTCTCGAAGGTCAAGCTCACGCACCACACGCTGAAGCAGCAGGGCAAGGCCCCGATGCTGCTCGCGGCGGGGGAGAAGCCGCTGCTCTATCCCCTCATCGAGACGGGCGGCGGCAGCGTGCAGGAGAAGGAGCGCGCCCGGCTCCATGACATCATCGAGAAGGTGAACACGCTGTTCGAGGGCGAGCTGTCGGAGCAGGACAAGCTCGTCTACGTGAATGACGTCCTGATGGGGAAGCTGCTGGAGTCCGAAACGCTGGTGCAGCAGGCGGCGAACAACACCCAGGAGCAGTTCGCCAACTCGCCGGATCTCCAGAGCGAAATCATGAACGCCATCATGGAGGCGCTCGACGCGCACACGCAGATGAGCAAGCAGGCGTTGGAGTCCGAAGCCGTCCGGAGCGGCATCAAGGACATCCTGCTCCACCACGCGCGGCTCTGGGAGGCCCTTCGGGCCAAGGCGCGCGCGGGGCGGACTTCCGGGTAGGCCTCGCCGAGGTGCAGCATGTCCACTCGTGGTTTCCAGGCCCTCCTGCTCGCGAGCTGTCTCATGGCCAGCATGGGCGCGGCCAGCGCGGAGTCGAGACGGGTGAGGGTGACGCTCTCGGCCGAAACGCATTCACGAGCCGAAGCCCTCAGCCCCCGCCTGGAGGACTGGAAGGAGGGCGTGCTCGCCCTGCGTGTGGTGGATCCCGGCCGTCTGGTGGTGAATGCGGGTGGAGAAGTCATCGCCGCGGCGGCGCTCGGTTGGGGCGAGGACCAGCGACTGCGGGTGGACTCGCTCGAGGCCTACCGGCCCGAGGTCCTGCCGCGGGTCGTCAACCGCGAGCGCGGACGGGAGGAGGTGGAGGTAGACGTCCCGGAGGGAGTGGGCGCCGGCGAGTACCTCACCCTCACTTATGAATGGGACTGGAAGCACGCGGGGGAGCCCGCCCTGGAGCGCACCTGGCGCCTCCCCCCCACGGAGGAGATTCCGCCAGAGTGGCTGGAGGACGAACCGTCCGAGCCCGAGCAGGAGGACACGCTCGGGGACGAGCCCGGCGCGCAGGCCATCCTCTCGTCCGAACTGGCTCCCATCCCCGTTCAAGTGGACCCGGCTCGGCCCGAGCTGCTCTGGGTTCCCCGGTACGCCTCGCGTGAGGACATCGCCTCGCGGCTCTTCGGGGATGCCGCGGCGGCGGGCGCTTTCGACCTCGAGCCCCGAGCGCCCCCCTCCAACGCCGAGGAAGGCCTCCACGTCTGCGTGCGCGTGCGCCACCCGCAGGCGCTCGTGCCCCAGGTGCTCGCCACCCTGCGCCACGCCCTGGATGCACAACTGGAGGCGGATGTCGCGTGGAGCCGCTCGCAGCTCTCGGCGGCCCCCCTGGACAGGGCCGGTTCCGCCGCGCTCGTGGAACGCTGCCTGCGATGGGCTCAACGCTCGGACATTCTGGACGGGGCCGGGCAGAGCTACTTCGACCGGTACCTCCAGGCGCTCGAGCCCTTGAAGGACGAGTCGCGGCGCGGGCTCATCCTCGGAGAAGCCGCCGAGCCCCTGCTCAAGGCCATCGCCCTGCGCTCCAAACGCTTCAAGGCGGGCTACCGCGTCACGGATGGCTCGCCCGTCCTCGCCCCGGGCAGCGTGGTGGGCCGCTTCTATTTCGCCGATGGTTCCAGCGTCCAGGTGCGCACCCTGCTGCTGCTCACCGAGGAGACGTCCCTGGAGCGTGCGGAGCTGCGCGTGCGCAACGCTCCTCGTGGAGGCCCGCGCGTCATCATCCCCGGGGAGGACGGGCGGTGGCGGGGCTACAGCGCCGAATTCAACACCGTTGCTGGCGTTCCCGACCCGCTCGAGGACCCCGAGGGCACTGCCTCCTGGTACTACCCAGGCACGCTCCTCATTCGACCGGGAGACTGGCGGCCGGGGCTGGGAGGCGGTACGGGCGAGTTGGCGGCCTTGCGACGAGAGCTGCTCCAGACAGCCCTCGCCACGGCGACACCTCGAGCGCCCCAGCCCCTTGTCTCCCTCGAGCACGACGTGCTCGCCCTGCTCACCCCGGGCGAGCGGCTGGGCATCTTCAACACCCTCCTTACAGGCCATGCGCTCACCTCCGACATGAAAGAGGAGGCAGTGCACCTGCTCGCGCGTGTGGTGGTGTCCACTCCTGACCGGGAGTTTCCACCTCTCGAGCGCAAGCTCACCTCGAGTGGGGTACTGGAGAAGCTGCTCGGCAGCAACGCGCCGGACAGCAAGGTGTTGTTGGGGCAAGCCTTCACCCAGAAGGCGCTCGCCTCGTTTCCCCTCGTGCTGGACCTGCTCGAGTCCCTGCCCACCTTTCACCTGGGCCGTGAGGGCGAGAGGACATACCTGCTCAACGTCCCCTCTGGGCTGGTGTCCACGATGTTGGTGGCGCCGGAGGCGTGGGAGGAGCAGCAGGGGGTGCGCCTGGGCGCCGAACCCGCTCTGCCCGGAGAAGCGGTGGGGCCCTCCAGGCGCATGGCCCTGTACTTCCAACCGGTGCGGCAGGAATTCCAGGCGCGCTACCTGTCCTCGGTGGACGAGGCGCCGCGCAGCCGGGCTCTGCACCCGCTGGAATGGGTGCGGGTGGAAGTGCACGGGCCACAACCGCGCACGCACCTGATGACGGCCATGGAGCTGGCCCTGCTCGCTTCCACGCCGGACACGGCACTGGTGGGGTCGGCGGTGAGCCGCATCAGCGAGATGCACCTGGTGTATGGCGCCGTTTCTGGCCTGACGCGGGCGCCGCTGTTGACAGGAGTGCCAGCCACAGCCGCTCGAGGCGGCACGTTGGCGGCGTCACGCGGAGCGGCGGTGCGCCTGTTCGTGGGCCGCATCTCGTTGGTGGCGGCTCTGGCGGTGGTGGACACGCACCGGGACGAGCTGTCGCGGACGCCCGAAGGCCGAGACTTTCTCGCAGTGCATGACCTGGCCATGGTGGTGCTCGCTGGCCGGGACATCTCCAAGCTCGCCACCTCGGGCATGGGACGCGAGCTGGTCCACCGGGGAGGGCTGGCGTTGAGCGCGGCTGGCGCCCGGGCCTCGTCCGGACTGCATGAGTCGGTGGAGTCCGTCCAGGCCCTGGTGAAAACGCTGGAGCGGATGCTCGCCGAGGGCAGGGCGGTTGCGACAACAGAAGGACTGCGGTTTTCCCTTCCTGGCGGCGCCGAGGTCTTCAAGCAGGCCTTCTTCGCCATCCGCGGGGAGATGGCCGCCGCACGGGCCCTCGGTGGCATCCGCGGCGCGGGGCTCGCCGCAGAGGTGGCCGAGAAGACGCTGGAGGCGCTCAAGCAACTGGCTGCGGAGAGCCAGGAAATGGGGCGTGCCTACAGCTCCGTGGCACGACGCGCGGCGGCCCTGCCCGCGGACAAGGCACACGCATATCTGTCCGCGGTGGAGTCACTGCGCACCACGGGTCACGGTGCGGCGAAACCTGCATTGGCCGAACTGCTGCGACATTCGGGATCACCGGGCCTGGCTGACCCGCTTGCCTTCTTGAAAGAGGCCAGGTGGCTCATCGGGCTCCAGGCACTAGACGCAGAGGCATTGAGTGTTCTGGCAAGAAAAGCCTGCACGGGTGGCGTGGACCTGGGCTGGCTGCGAGCCACGGGACTCGCCATGGAGGACCTCGACTTCATGGCCAGGGACAAGAAGACGCCTTGGAGGCTGTTCCAGCAGGCCGCAGCGGAACCGGGGAACTGGACCAGGCAACTGAAGGCGCGTGAACAACTCCGGGGAATCGCAGGGGAGATGCTGACAGAGCGGAATGCGCAGAAACTCTTTCCAGGCCATCGGCTGACGGGGCGGCAGGTGAAGCTGGAAGGGGGGCGAGTCATCGATCTCGAGTTGACTTCGACGGACCGCCTGAGAACCCAACACGGGGTGGAAGTCAAAGGCTGGAATGACACCAGGTGGCGCAAGGCACTGAACGCATGGTCTGGCCGTCACGGGCTCACGAGGCTCGACGAAGCACAGAAGACACTGATCGAGCAACTCCAGCGCCTGCTCAAGCAGATCACAGATGCAGCCAAGGCACCTCGCGGAAAACCATTCCTCGTCAGCACAGACGAACTGAGTAGACCGACCCAATTCAAGCTCCTTGATTTTCTTCAGGAGAACGCACCAGGAACAATGCTCATCCAGGTAGAGGAAGCCCAGATACTAGAGAAGACAAGGCAGTTGCGCGCGGCACTCAAGCTGCCGGAGCAACTCTCTGGAGGCGCGCCATGAGCCGCACTACCTACTGGGCGATACTGGCTCCAGGAGAGCCCGCATGGCTCGAGCGCCGTGCCCGGGCCATTGTGATGACGGAAGCGGACGAGGAGGACGGAAAGGAGCCGCCCTTCGAGGTCATCTCCGGCAATGGCCGCTACAGCGCCATCGCGGGGACGGACCCCATGGATATAGGAGCCGAGCTGCGAATCGCGGAGGAAGTCTCACTCGAGGTGCAGCAGCCCGTGTACTCGATTGATTGCGCCAATGATCCATGGCTCGTCATGTCTTGGCGAAACGGCGTGGGCGAGGTCCAGGAAGTAGCGCCAGAGGCTCTGGCGAAGTCTTTGGGCTGCCCCTTGCCGGACAGCGATGAATCTTCGGACGTGGCCGCGAGCAAGCCGCTCCGGAAAGCCGCACTGGTGGAAGGAATCCGTGCGCAGGAGGCGAACCGTGTACTCGAGGAAGATGCCGGCGCGCCACTCGTTCCAGGTCACTACCGCTTGGAGGATACGCCGCAAGGGCTCCTTCTCACTGGCGGAACAGGAAGCATGGGCTTCGCTCACGTGACTCTTTCAGAACGACTCCCTCATTCCACCGTATATGGGGTGACAGCATCACCGGGCCTGGACACATTTTACGTCAGCGTACTTCGGGGAGGAGAGTGCATCGGACAGTTCGCGCAACCGCCGTATGCGGTTCCACCCTTCCCGGTTTTCAGCGACATCAAAGGTGAGCGCTCACCGGAGCGGATTCTCACCGCACTGGGCATCCCAGCCGAGTGGTTCCGGAATGAATGAATGACGGGTGCCCGGGCGGCCCCGCCCAGGGACCTCGGCATGGCGCAGTGCGCTCACCCAGCTCGGTGCGGTCCGGCGGCGCCGAGTCCTCCAGGAAGGCGCACTCGCAAGGAAGCGTTGGAGTCCGAATGCTCAACCACGCGAGGCTATGGGAGGCCCTTCGGGCCAAGGAGCGCGCGAGGCGGACTTCCGGGTAGGCCGCGCCGCGGCGTACCCTCGGTGGGGGCGGGAGAGCTCCAGCCCTTCTGGTGAATAAGGCGGGAAGGCGCAGGACTGTGGGCGCCGATGGAGCGGGGCGGCAGGCACCGTGTCGTTCCGCCCGTCAGCCCCGGTGCCGCTCGGCCACGCGGTAGAGCCAGGTGAGGGAGTAGTCCAGCAGCGACTGTCGCGAGCGCATGTAGTTGCGGGCCCGGACGAAGGGAAGCCACGCGCGGTTGCCCACGAGGACCTGGGCCTCCTCGAGCTTCTGGCGCGGAATCCACCGGCCGCCGAGGTTGCGCACCAGCACCTCCCCCAGGTACGCGCCAATGGCGGGCACCGCGTGCTCGTCGATGGCTTCGCGCAGGCGGCTCTTCGGGAATTCCTCGCGCCAGAAGTAGAAGTCCGCATCCGTGAGCGACTCGGGCGTCGCCTTGAAGACGGAGGGGACTTCCGAGTGCAGCAGTGCCACGAGGTGCTCGGCGTACAGGCTGTACTGCTCCAGCGCGCGCTCCAGGTCATCCACATCCGCAGGAAGGGCAGAGTCAGCAGGGCGCCACTCCTCGGGCTCAGGAGGGCACCACGCGTTGAGCTCGGCGATCCTCCGCTGGCGCTCGTGACTCGCGGCGCCGTCCACCACCCGGGAGAGAAGCGGGGCCAGGTCCGGGTGGAAGCGGGGCTCCACGGGGGCGAGCATGGCACTGCGCTCGTGCAAGGTGCGCAGTACGGTGTCGAAGTCGAGGTCCGGCCGGAGGTGGGCGTGGGCGCGAGCCTGTGCGAGCCGTGCCTCCTTGCTGGCGAAGTCCGCCGCGGTGGGCCACGTCACCAGCAGGACGGAGCCGTTGGGCAATTCCTCCACCCGGTGGGCTGGGGTGGACAGCATGCGCTCGCGGCCGACCGTTTCCACCAACCTGGCGCCGAAGACGTTGAGCCAGCACACCATGTAGATTTTGTCGAAGCCGTCTCGAATGGAGGTCTGCTGATCGCGGCCAAAGCGGGGAGCGCCTGCCAACGCTGCGTCATCACTGCTGTGCGCCCACGCGTGTGTGACGGGATAGCGGCAGGCCCAGGCGCGCACCATCTCCACCAGTTTTCGGCAACTCTCCGCCTCCGCGAAAAAGGAAAGCGGTTTCACTTTGGTGGTCACACCCAACTCAGGTGGAAGCGGTGGGAATGAGAGCGAGAGCGACATGTCCAATGCGGGCCACTTCGTCCGATAGAGCCCGATTCCCGATGTTCTTTCGCGGCGCCGCTCCTCTAGTCCCTTCCAGCAGGAAGGACGGGAATACTTGCGTTGCCGCTTTCCGCTGACAACGTCCGGCATCCACCCGTCGGCGTACTCCTCAAGTGCGTTGAAGAAAGGCTCCAACTCGCTCTTGAGTTCCGCTTGTGGATTGAATGACCCTTTGAGTGACAACCGGAGGTAGTCCTCGTCCCTCGAATCATGAAATTCCAGCACCTTCATTGGAACGACACCTCCACTCCCGGAACCTCTTTCTGGGTTTTTTCAACGGCGGCATCCAAGTCGACTACGCTCTTGGGCTTGAGATCGCCCCCCTCGTAGATGAGGCGGACCCTCGAGACCTGCACGTCGCGGCCTCCTGGGAGAAGGGGCTGGAGGGAGCTTCGGCGGATGTTCAGCCTCTCGCCGTATTTCCGTAGAGCCTCGCTCGCATCCTCAATCATCTGAGCTTTCAAGGCTCCTTCCCTCAACCCCGAGAGGTCGCGGCTCTTGAAACTGAATGCCTCCACGCGCCGTGGCCCTCCGCCGAGCGCGCCTTCCTCGATGACCAGCACATCCGCGTAGCGCAGGCCGGTACCCGGCTTGCGCACGCCGACCTGGATTTCGACGCGGGGCCTGTCGAAGTCCCCGAGGAAGCGGCGCTCGGCCCGAGGCTTCAGCGCGTCCTCTTGCAGCAGCTTCACCATGTCGCGCTCGAAGGCCAGCCCCCGGGCAAACCACCCGCGTAACTGCTCGTAGCCTTCCCATTTCAGGGGGCCCTTATTGGCCTTGCCCTGCTCCACCTCTCTCAAGCGCTCGTGGTAGTACTCCACGTACTCGCGCCAGCGCGGGTTGCCCCGGGCCTCGGGCGGCGGGATGTCGAGGGAGGGGCGGTGTTTCTCGAGCACCGCCACGTCCCTGGGCAGGCGCGGACCCGTGGCCTCCAGCTCCGCCGCCGCCAGCCTCGCCGCCACCACTTCCCGCGTATGGCCTACGCCCTCGTCCACCAGCGAGGCCAGGGTGCCGGGGCTCTCTGAGGCAGGGGACGTCTTGGCGGAGGGGCGTGCGGCGTCATCCGCCGCGGCGGCTTTCCCGGCACCCGCCCCGCCCTTCGCGGGCGGGGAGCCCGAGGCCCCAGGTCTTGCCTTGGACAGGAGCGGCCGGGCCCTGGCCACATTTCCCCGGGCCTCGTACAGCGCCAGCGCGGCGTCCGCCCCTCCCTCGGCCACGAAGCGCCCCGCCTCACGGCTGGCCCGGATGTACCCCGCCAGGTCGCGCAGGCCCTGCAGGTTCATCACCCCTTGGAGCTGCCGCGCCGTCTCGAGCAGGGCCCGCAGCCGCGCTTCCGCGGCTTCCACCCCGGTGCGCAGGCGCGAGCGCACGCCCGCGGCGCCCTCCCCCTTGGCGAGGGAGCGCACGCCCTTGTAACCCCCGATGAGGGCCAGCACCAACGCGGGGGCCGCCTCACGCGTGCCCTCCTCGAGCTCGCCGTTCCAGAGCAACCCCACGCCATGCAGGGAGGTGGCGACGAAGTGGTAGCTGCCCAGCGGCACACCAAAGGTGACGTGGTCAAACGCACGCACCGCCATGTCGTCCGCCGAGGCGTTGAGCACCCACTCCTTCTCGGCCTTCTCGAGGGCCTCCTGGTACTCCGGCGGCAGTTGGCCGCGGAGGGGGTGGAATGCGAACTCCTGCCCATCCAGGGCCGCGGGTTTCAGCCCCCGCTTCTCCAGCGCCGCCTGGAAAGCGGGCAGCAGCCCGAGGACCTCCTCCAGCCGCTTGTCCCGGGCCAGCAGGAAGAGAATCTCCCTGAGGTCATCGTCATGGGCCGAGTCGACGATGAGGACGGAGAGGACCTGGGCGTTGCGGCGCCCATAGGCTCCGGCGGCCTTCTCGAGAAGCGAGGTGCGCTTGTCGTTGAGCTGGCGGGCGACGTCCTCGCGCGGTGGGCCCAGGGCGCCCAGGCGCACGGCACTCCAGTCGTCCAGGGACTCCAGCAGCCGGGGCATGTCCACGCGCTGCTGCAGGGCGAGGACTTCCCCGGGCGAGGTGCAGGTGAGGAAGGGCGCCAGCAATTCCTCGGGGCTGGAAGAGAAGTCGGGCCAGCCCGGGGGCACGGCCTGCCCTCCGCACGAGGGCGGCTCCTCGGGGACAGGCCCCGTGCTGGCCACCTCGGACGCGGGCGCCTGGCCCGCGCTCGCCAGGGCGGCGTCCGGGCCCAGCCCGCGGGCGCCGCGGCGGCGGTGCAGCCGCTCTTGCCCGCCCGTCCCGGAGGAGAATGCATGCTCGCCCGCCTCCGTGGAAGCGACAGGGGAGGGCGCCCCGAGAGGGGGAACCGTGGCGCCCGCCTCCCGGAGCGTGGAGAGGGCGTGGGGGGCCCGCTCGGAGCTACCGCCGTGTCGCGGCCCGAGCGTGACGCAGCCGGTGGAGAGCAGCACGGCCCCCAGCAGCAGCGCCGCCCTCCTGAGCGCCAGGGCCTCCGCGCGCATGGTCCACCCCCAGGCCCAGCGAGGCGAAGCTTCCAGGCGCGTCAGGTAGCGCCTCCCTCCCGTGGGGGAGGACGGGAGCGGCGGAGGTACAAGCACCAGCAGTGCGGAAGTCATCGGCGCCTCCAACAGTGACCCCAGAGACTGGCGGAACTCTTCTGAAATCCGGATAGACGAGACACAGTAGGCGAAATACTCCTGGAAGCGTGCCTCACGACTGACCTGGATTCCCGCCCAGAAGGTGCGAATCGTGGTGGAGCACTACCGCGCCCACGTGGCCCCGCTGCTCGAAGGACAGGCCAAGGCGATGGTCGTCGTGGCCAGCCGGCTCGAGGCCGTGCGCTGGACGCTCATGAACGCCATCATGGAGGCGCTCGACGCGCACACGCAGATGAGCAAGCAGGCGTTGGAGTCCGAAGCCGTCCGGAGCGGCATCAAGGTCATCCTGCTCCACCACGCGCGGCTCTGGGAGGCCCTTCGAGCCAAGGCGCGCGCGGGGCGGACTTCCGGGTAGGCCTCGCCGCGGCGTACCCTCGGTGGGGTGCGGGAGGGCTCCAGCCCTTCTGGTGAACAAGGCGGGTTGATGTCGTCGTCACAGGGTGCAAATGATGACCGATCGAGCCGAGTTGTATCTCCACGTTTTCGCGCCAGCGCTCACGTGCGACGACGGGCGCCCGCTCGCGGCCGTTGAAGGGATGGAGCGGGCAGTGCCCGGGTTGCGCCTGGCGTGGCGGCTCTCGGACGCGGGGCGGCCCGTCGCGCTCGCGCAGCGCGGTGCGTGGCTGGCCAGGTCGGCCGCCGACGGCAAGTTTGGCTTGCTGTGCAATGGCGATGAGAGCTACCCGGTGACGATGGGAGGGCGACGGGAGAGCGCGATTTCGAGTCCGGGAGGCGAGCCGCGGCTGACGGTTCACGCGACGCTCCCGCAGGACGAGCCCATTGTCGCTGCGGCAGTGGACATGCTGGAGAACGTCGCGGAAGGCGTGCGCGCCACGTGGGGAACCGTGGCGCCCGGCCCCCTGAGATTGGTGATCGCGGCGCAGGTAGGGCCGAAGCTCGGGAACCCAGACGGGCCACCTCTTGGCCTGCCGATGCTCAAGCTCCCGTGGAACATCCGCTCGCCCAAGGTTCCCAGATACCTTGGGTGGATCAACTATTGGTCGGCCGCGGCCGCGGAGGCCATCGGCTTCCCGGACCCCTCGCGCGACGCGGAGCTGTTGTCGCGCGCCAGGCGCACTGCGTCGGGGGGATGGGTGGTGAGTCTCACCGCGGCGCCGCTCGACCTGGACAAGCCCGAGCACCTCGAGGCCCTCAAGCGAGCCTATGCGCGCTTCCCCGAGATAGGTGGGCGCTCCGAGGCGTGAGAAAGAAAAACCCCGGCGTTCAGGGGCGATGCGGTCCGGCGGGTGTGACGCGGGAACCGCGGGTTCCGAGGATGATGCCGAGCGCCGAGAGCAGCCACAGGACCGTCGTGGGCCCTCCGCCCTCCGGGCCCGCGGCGCAGCCCTTGCCCGGCACCCGCGGCGGCTCCCTGTCCACCACTCGCACGGTGACGGTGTCCCCGCTGGTCTGTCCACGGGCGTCCTCCACCTGGAGCTGGAAGGTGAGCACCAGCTCCCCGTCCACCTCCGGCGCGTTGAACATGGCCCTCGGGCCCGCCTGCATCAGGTTCACCGTGGGCTCCCCCTGCTGTGTCCAGAGGTACTTCAGCTCCGAGTCCACCGGAACTGTCGACCCCGAGCCGTCGAGCGTCACCCCGCTGCCCTCGCGGACCTCCTGGTCCACCCCCGCACGTGCCACCGGCAGTGGGATGTTTCGCACCTTCACGAGCACCACGTCCGGCGGGCTCGTGTTCACCCCATCGCTCACCCGCAGCTCGAACTGGAGCTCCGTGTCCCTCGGCACGTCGGGCGCGAGGAAGGTGGGGCTGGACGCGCTCGCGTCGCTGAACGTCACGGACGGGCCCTTGGACTGCGTCCACGCGTAGGTGAGCGCCGCGCCCTCGGGATCCGTTCCGCTGCCGGAGAGCGTCACCAGGCGCCCCTCCTCGAGCGTCTGGTCCTCGCCCGCGTTCGCCACCGGCACCCGGTTGATGCACACGTCCCGGTGGGCCACCCGCGTGGTGAAGGGCTTGTCCACCACCCCCTCCCATTGAAGGTCATCGAGGTCCCAACCCGTGGCGCCCGTGCTGGCGTCCGTGCCGATGCGGAAGCGCAGGCGCACCGTCTTCCCCGCGTACGTGGTGCCGAGGCCGAGGGTGGCCTCGGTGAACGCGGGGTACCCGGGACTCTGGCCTCCATACGCCCGCCGGCCCTTGAGCGGGTTGTCCCCTCCCGCATCGAGGGTCACGTCGTAGGCGGGACTCACGGCGCCGCCGACGTCCACCCAGCTCTTCCCCTCATCCTGGCTCAGCTCGATGACGGCGCCGTCGAAGTAGTAGCCGGCGGGGCTCGCCTCGAAGGTGTAGCGGTGCTGGAAGATGACTCGGAACGCCTCCGTCGCCGACACCTGCAGGGGCGGCGAGACGAGCGGGAGATCCGCGGTCACCTTGTTGTTCGGTCCCCGCAAGAACGTGTTCGCGCCCACCGGGTCATACTCGCGCGTCCAGGACGTGCCGCCCGCCGGGGCAGGGGGGACGGTCCACGGGTGACGGGCGGACTCCCACGTCTCGAGCGTTCCCTGCAGCTCGTCCGTGTTCACGCGGTACGTCGCCGTGTGGGTCTTGTCTCCGGGCACCGTCTGCTCGTCGTCCCGGTAGGCGATGTTCAGGGAGATATCGCGCGGGGTGGCGGCGCCCGAGAGCGCCATCAGCAGCTCCACGCTGAAGGACGTGGACGGATCCGCGGGGGGAAAGTACACCGCCGGTCCCTTGGGGAAGGAGACGTCCGGGTCCGCGCTGGAGAGCGTCATGCTCGTCAACTTGAGCCGCTCGGTTCCGCTGTTGCGCAGGGTGACGCGCACGCGCGCGCTCTCGCCCGTGTCGAGCACCCCGTCATCATCACAGGACGCCGTCACCGAGCCGTCGAGTAACTCCACGCGCTCGAACGTCACCTCCTTGGTGGCGAAGGCTTCCATCGGAGCGAGCAGCAACAGACCCAACAATGCGGCGACGCATCGCTTCACAGTACGGCCTCCAGGGTTCAGGGACGGGCCCCTGGATTCTAGACCCCTGGCTCGCGAACTTCACAGCAGCGAAGCCACCGACTCGACCACCTTGGGCCACTCCTTCGCGCGCGGGTCGATGACCTCGAAGTGCGCCGCGCCCGGCAGGCTCACGAGCTTCACGCTGTCCCCGAGCTTCGTCGCGCGTTCGTGGTACCCGGTGCTCACGGTGAGCGGGACGATGGTGTCCTCCGCCCCGTGCACCAGCACCTGCTTCACTCCCAGCGGCAACAGCGCCGCCGGAGACCCCAGCTTGTAGCGCTCCGGTACCTGCGCGGGTGTACCTCCCAGCAGCGACTCGACGATGCCGTCCCCCAGGCGCAGCTCGAAGGCCCGCTCCAGGTCCACCACGCCCGCCAGGCACACCGCGCCCTTCGGCTGGAAGGGTTTCTCCGTGTACAGCGGCTGCCCCGGCTTCAGCTTCCCGCGCCCCGCGAGCCACAGCGCCAGGTGTCCTCCGGCCGAGTGGCCCATGATGACCACCCGCTCCAGGTTCAACGGGTAGCGCGTCGCCAGCGTGCGCAGGTAGTCCGTCCCCTGGGCCACGTCCTCGAAGGTGCCCGTCCATCCTCCGTCCGGATGGCCTACCCGCCGGTACTCGAGGCTCCAGGTGGCGTAGCCCCGCTGCGTGAGGTCCGCGCACAGGTGGCCCACGTGCTCCAGGTCGTACCGCGCCCGCCAGAAGCCGCCGTGCACCATCACCACCACCGGGTGCGGGCCCTCGCCCCGCGGCAGCCGCAGGTCTCCGAACTGGTGGGTCCGCTCTCCGTAGGGAATCCGCGCGTCGGCCTGCGGCGCGGGCGTCTCGAGCATCCAGGGCTGGCTCATGGAGAGCGATGATGGGACAGAGCTGGCGCGTCCATCAAGCAGGCGGCCTCACCGAGGGATGACCACCGGACTTCGACACGTGCGGGGGGGGGGCAGTGTCAGGCCCCGGGCGTGGCCCGCATCAAACCCATTCCCCCGCACCGCCCATGGCGGTAGGAACGGGCCGAACGAAACCAGGGATTCGAAGCCGAGGGGAAATACGATGACCGAGCGTCAATTGTGGGAGCGCTACAAGAAGTACCTGTGCGGGGTGGAGTCGGTGGGACTGACGCTCGACGTGTCCCGCATGGGCTTCGCCGAGGACTTCCTCGAGCGGATGCGCGGCCCCATGGAGAAGGCCTTCGACGCCATGGCGGCGCTGGAGAAGGGCGCCATCGCCAACCCGGACGAGAAGCGCAGGGTGGGCCACTACTGGCTGCGCGCCCCCGAGCTCGCCCCCGAGCCGGGCCTCACGAAGGAGATTCAGGACACGGTGGCCTCCATCCGCGCCTTCTCCGAGGACGTGCACGCCGGCCGCGTGAAGCCTCCGAAGGCGGACCGCTTCACCCGCGTGCTGCTGGTGGGCATCGGCGGCTCGGCGCTGGGGCCGCAGTTGGTGGCGGATGCGCTCGGCACGGCGGCGGATCGGATGCAGGTGTTCTTCTTCGACAACACCGACCCGGACGGCATGGACCGCGTGGTGGCGCAGCTGGGGAGCAAGCTCGCCGAGACGCTCACCGTGGTCATCAGCAAGTCGGGCTGCACCAAGGAGACGCGCAACGGCATGGTGGAGGCCGAGCGCGCGTACCAGCAGAAGGGCCTCGAGTTCGGCAAGCACGCGGTGGCGGTGACGGGCGAGGGCAGTGAGCTCGACCGTTACGCGAAGAAGGGCCACTGGCTGCGGACGTTCCCCATGTGGGACTGGGTTGGCGGGCGCACCTCGGTGCTGTCGGCGGTGGGCCTGCTGCCGGCGAAGCTGCAGGGGCTGGACATCGACGGGATGCTGGCGGGCGCCCGGGACATGGACGTGGCGACGCGCGAGCGCGACATGCTGCGCAACCCGGCCGCGCTCATGGCGCTCATGTGGTTCCACGCGGGCAACGGGCGCGGCCAGAAGGACCTGGTCATCCTCCCGTACAAGGACCGGCTGCTGCTGCTCTCCCGCTACCTCCAGCAGCTGGTGATGGAGTCGCTGGGCAAGGAGAAGGACCTGGACGGCAAGGTGGTGAACCAGGGCATCGCCGTCTACGGCAACAAGGGCTCCACGGACCAGCATGCGTACGTGCAGCAGCTGCGCGAGGGCGTGAACAACTTCTTCGCCACCTTCGTGGAGGTGCTGAAGGACCGCGAGGGGACGTCCATGCGCGTGGAGGAGGACATCACCAGTGGAGACTACCTGCTGGGCTTCTTCCTGGGCACGCGGCGGGCGCTCTTCGAGAAGGGCCGTGAGTCGATGACGCTCACGGTGCCGGACGTGAGCGCGCGGACGCTGGGCGCCCTCATCGCGCTCTACGAGCGGGCCGTGGGTCTGTATGCGTCGCTGGTGAACATCAACGCGTACCACCAGCCGGGCGTGGAGGCGGGCAAGAAGGCGGCGGGCGCGGTGCTGGAGCTACAGCGCAAGGTGCTGGCGAAGCTGCGCGGGGACAAGGCCAAGGGCCACACCGCGGAGGAGCTGGCCACGGCGGTGGGCTCGCCGGACGAGGTGGAGACGGTGTTCAAGGTGCTGGAGCACCTGGCGGCCAACGCGGACCAGGGCGTGAAGCGCGAGCCCGGCGCCCACCGTTTCGACGCCCGCTTCCGCGCGGGCTGAATCAAACGACACAACCCCCTCCCTTTAAAAGGGGGAGGGGGAGAGCATCTCGCGAAGTTGGGTTTCGAGAACTCAGCCCTGCTGGAAAGGGTTCTTCTGCTCTCGGGTCTACTTGGCGAAATGGATCTCCAGCCGCATGCCAAGAGCCGCAGCAATCTTGTGCAGCAGATCAAGCCGTGGCAGCACCTTACCGCTCTCGATTCGGGCGATGGCTGGTTGTTTCGTTCCAGCTCGGGCTGCAAGTTCCGCCTGACTGAGATTTTGCTGCTCACGCAGCTCGCGTACCTGTCTTGCTAGAGCGAGCTTGTTGAATTCCTCATCGTGCAGTGCAGCAAAGGTAGAACTCTGTGTCCTCCTGCGTTCAATGAATTCTTCGAGGCTACCTCCAATATAAGGGTTTTGCTTCTTGGTAGGCATTGGAATGGCTCGGGCTGAGGAGCGCTATGTCATTGTGACATAGCGCTCAGTAACGCCCGCTCAGTTGGCGTCCAGCACGTCTTTCATTCTGGATTTGGCGATATCCAGATCCTCCTTACGTGCTTTTTGTCCCTGCTTCTTGCACGCGTGGAGAATCACCATGCTGGGACCAGTAACGAGAACATAGAAAATGCGGTATTGGTCGATTTTCAACTCGCGCAGCTTGCCCTTGATGGTACGTCGTCGGACGGTCGTCTCCTGCAGGCCATGAACCATGATGTCCTCTAGTGCAGCGGAAATTCTCGCTTCCTGTCGGCCATCAAGATCGTCCAGATACTTCTCTACGGGACTGTTACCCTGCTTTGATCGATAGAATGATATATTCATAAACAAGATTGTTCCTCTGTCTACATCTGTAGTTGGCGGTCATCGTCTCTCTCCGGTTGTCTGCGCGAATTCGCAGACCTCGATCGTCATGGACTCACGTCACGTCACGGACTTCACGTCACGTTACGGACTTTGCACTTACGGACTCTGCTCTTCAGATCGTGGACTTCACTTCACTTCACGGACTCTGCACTTCAGAGCGTCGACTTCACGTCACTTCACGTCACTTCACTTCACGGACTCTGCACTTCAGAGCGTCGACTTCACGTCACGGTCTCCGCACTTCTCGATGGAGATGGTTGTGGCAACCGCCCACCTCTTTTTCATCTATAACGATGTCGTTATAGCGTGTCAAGCCTTCCGTGTTGTGGGCCTGCTGTGGATTCGTCTTGAGCTGCGTGAGTTCCTGACGGATGGCGAAGTCGGCCACGGCCTCGTCGAAGCAGGGGCCTCCGCCGAGGTAGCCGGCGATGGTGGCCGCGTCCCCGGTGCGCGCGTGTGCCCGGGCCAGCGTGGCGCCACACGCGTCCGCGTAGTCCAGGAACGCGCCCTCCGTCATCTTCTCCAAGGGTGATAGGAACGTCTGGGGCTTCGTATAGCTTGGACAGTAACCCGTTCACCGGATTGGCTTGGTTGAAGAGGAGACGGGCACGAGGTGCCCGCAGGCGAGCCCGGGGGCGGTCCCGCGCGGTCGGAGACCCCTCGCATGCACGGACACTCCATGCGCGAGAACCGGGAGATCCTCTGCTCGCCCGCCGAAGTCGGGCGGGACGCATCGGGAAGGCCAAGGCCGTACGCCGATGATGAGCGGGCAGAGGAAGTCGGACGGTTCGTAGTGTGCGCTGGGCAGCGCACTGGTCAGGAGGGTTGAAGTCCCTCCGGCGCTCGGATGAGGAGCGCCGTATCCAAAGGCGGGGGTAACGCCTCGCCGGCCGGAGAGAGTGGAAGTGGGCTTGCCCCGGTTACGTGGACAGTAGGGTTAAGATGCCAACTTCTGCGGTAAGGCCGCAAGCTCAAAATCCACTGGACTGACGTAGCCCAGCGAAGAGTGCCGCCGCTGGCGGTTGTAGAAG
>NZ_DBNGVP010000227.1:0-36780 GCF_057119385.1 Archangium sp.
TGAGAGCAGAGGCTGCCTGGCCGATTGGCTACGCACGAAGAAGATGGGCGCCTGGCGCGCTTGAAGACCCGGCGGTGGAGCGAGAAGCGGATGAGGTTTTTCTGGTTTGCGTCTTCGCGACGTCCACCGAGGACTGGTGTTCGAGCAGGACGTAGAGCAGCAGGGGTTGTCCCGAGCGCAGGCGCGCCGAGAAGAGCAGGTCGCTCTCGGTCTGGCGCAGCTCCGGGTCCACCACGCTGACGGGCTCCCGCCGCAGGGATGACCAGTCCACTTCGGAGACGACGTGTGCGGGCAAGACGGCGCGCAGTTCAGCGGCGGCCCGCTCGGGATGGCCGAAGGTGTAGCGGGCGAAGAGGTCGTGCGGTCCAGACATACCAGCCGCGCTGAAGCATTCGGCGGGCCAAGGGCAGTGGCATCCCTCTCGTGTCCCAGTCGAGGTGTCAGACACCTCTCAGGAGACACTGCATGACGTGAGAAGTGACCCATGCCCATCTGACTTGCTATATAGGTACTCCTAGCCAGCACGGCTTGTTCACATGCGTCCGGCAGGGGAGGTTCGATTGGAATGGTGAAGTGGCGGGCCATGGCCGCGCTCCTGGGGGTCCTGCTGCTGCCAGTGCCGCTCGTGGCCGTCGTCACCAGCCACTGGCGCGTGTCACGGCCCCAGCCCGTCCCCCAACTGGCGAAGGCCGTGGTGCCCATGCTCTCCTGGGAGCAGCGCCGCGAGCGTCCCACCTGGAGCAAGCCCTGCAATCGAAGCACCGACTGTGACCCACCCCTCGCCTGCCTCTTCGACACGAACCGCGTGAGCCTCTACTGCACGGACAGCGAGTGCACGACGGACTCCCAATGCCGGGAGGGTTTCGTCTGCCGGACCCTGGAGACCTGGGGCGGAGAGCTGCTGAAGCAGTGCGCGCTGGAGGGAAACAGGCGCGAGGGAGAGGGCTGTGCGCCGCAGTCGAAGCGTTACGCGAGCGCCTGCGCTCCAGGCCTGCTCTGCAACGAGTGGTGTGGCCGCTCCTGCCGGCCGGACGATCCGGAGAGTTGCCCCGAGGGGTTCTTCTGCCCGTCCGTGGGCGGACCCGAAGGCCCCTCCTGTCTTCCGACCTGTGAGGCGCGGGGCTGCCCTCCCGGTCAGGCGTGCATCCGCTTCGACCAGGGCGTCTCGGTCTGCGCCGTGGTCCATGGGGTGAACTGCCAGCAGTCGCCCTGCCCCGAGCCCCAGGTCTGCGATCTGCGCACCCGCCCGGCGAAACCCGGCTCGGTCCGGATGCGGTGCGTGACGCGCCCGTAGCCCGTCAACTCGCTCCCCCCGTGCGTTTCCGCCCCTGTTTCCCGGGCCCTTGCGCACTCCGGGTATGGGTTCACCGCTTTTTTCCGACCCCCCAGCAACCTTTTTTCGCTTCGCGCGAGAATAGGTCATCGCTGTCCTTCTTCCCCTCTTCCGGAGTCCCCCGTGTCCGTCCACACCGTTCGCCGCGGCGACACCCTGTCGGCCCTCGCCAAGCAGTACAACACCACCGTCGACAAGCTGGCCAAGGCCAACAACATCAAGGACGTGAACACCATCTCGGTGGGCCAGAAGCTCAAGCTCCCCGACAGCTTCGAGCGGCCCTCCACCAGCCGCCCCTCCCAGGGGGGTGGTGACACCTTCAACCAGGCTCCCGCCGCCTCCTCCAGCGGCCGCGCCGGTCCCGCTCGCGATGACGACGGCCGTCAGTTCCCCACCTCGGCCGATGGCACCCCCATCTTCAAGCAGGGCGATGCCCAGTGGGGCGGCCGCTCCCTCGGCACCGGCTCCTCCATCTCCGCCGCCGGCTGCGCCATGACCTCCACCGCCATGGCCATGAGCAAGATCACCGGCAAGGTCATCAACCCCGGCGAGCTCGACGCGTACCTCGACAAGAACGGCGGCTACGCCGGCAACGGCCTCATCTGGGGCCAGGCCGCCAAGATGGGCGGCCTGGGCGCCAGCAAGCCCGGCTGGAGCATGGACACCATCAACAAGCAGATCGACGCGGGCCGCCCCGTCGTCATCGGCGTGGACTACAAGGCCGGCTCCAACGGCGGCTCCAACGGCACCGACCACTGGGTCGCCGTCACCCGCCGCGAGGGCAACACCTACTTCGCCAACGACCCCGCCACCGGCAAGGAGATCTCCCTCAAGCTCCAGGGCGGCAAGCTCGTCGGCGGCCCCAGCAACTACAAGAGCACCGGTGAGCTGGTGACCTTCTCGGGCGGCAACCCCCGTCCGGGCACCGCTCCGGCCGGCGGTGGCAGCGCCCCCGCGGCGCCCACCAAGCCCTCGGGCGGCAACGCCTCCATCAAGGGCCTGGACCTGCCCGGCGGTGACCTCGAGAAGGGCGCCAAGGGCGAGGCCGTGAAGCAGCTCCAGACGGCGCTGGTGAAGCTCGGCCACATGACCCAGGCCGAGATGAACACCGGCCCGGGCATCTTCGGCCCGAAAACCGAGGCGGCCCTCAAGGAGTTCCAGGCCGCCCACGGCGTGCCCAACACCGGCTACTACGGCCCCAAGACGCGCGCCGCCTTCGACAAGCTCGGCGCCGACGTGGGGGGCACCGGCGGCTCCTCCGGCCCCGGCCCCGTCACCGGCCCGGGCAACGAGCCCGGCGCCAAGGGCGGCGTGAGCCTCGCGCAGCTGCGGAAGATCATGCCCAACCTGTCGCAGGCCAAGGCCGAGCAGTACCTGCCCCACCTCAACAAGGCCATGGCCGAGGCCGGCATCAACACCCCCAAGCGTCAGGCCGCCTTCCTCGCGCAGCTCGCCCACGAGAGCGGTGAGTTCCGCTACATGGAGGAGATCGCCTCCGGCGCCGCCTACGAGGGCCGCAAGGACCTGGGCAACACGCAGCCCGGCGACGGCGTGCGCTTCAAGGGCCGGGGCCCCATCCAGATCACCGGCCGCGCCAACTACCGCGCCGCGGGCAAGGCCCTGGGCATCGACCTGGAGAACAACCCCAAGCGCGCCTCCGACCCGGATGTGGGCTTCCGCACCGCCGCCTGGTACTGGAACAGCCGCAACCTGAACAAGTACGCGGACTCGGGCGACTTCAAGGAGCTCACCCGCCGCATCAACGGCGGCTACAACGGGCTCGCCGATCGCCAGAAGTACTACCAGCGCGCGCTCGACGTGCTCACCTGATGGACTGATTCCAGAATTCGGCACGGCTCCCCTTCCCCCGAAGGGGGCCCGATGACCGCGGCCAACCCCCCTCGGCCGCGGTCATTGTCTTTTCAGGGGTGCTGCTTCAGGCCTCCGGTGGTTCCTCGCGCGGATGCAGGCAGAAGGCGGTGACCCACGCCAGCACGCCCGAGAGCGCCAGCAGCAAGCGCTCCACCTCGCCGGCCGGCACGCCGGACAGGCGCAGCAACTCCAGCCGCTCGCGCACCGGCACCGGCTCGAGCGCGGGCGGGGACGCGAGGGGCTCGGCTTCCCGCTCGGAGGCGGCGGGTGGGGCTTCCCGGAGGCGTTGCATGGACACCGCCGAGCCTGATGCGAACCCGGGCCGGGAGGCACGCCGCCGATGCCCGGTTCCTCCGGACGCAGGCCGGGCGGGCAACCGGTGGGGAAGGCACCGCCGGGCACCCATGCGCACCGTGCGAGGCATCAGGACCCTTCGTGAGGACCCCCATGGCGATGGAGCGAGCGCAGCGTTTCGTGGATGCACTGGCGAAGCTGGAGGAGAACGGAGACGTGGAGCCCCTGCTGGAGCTCTTCAGTGACGACGCGCAGGTGAGCAACGTGGCCTCGCGGCGCACCTTCCATGGCCGGGATGGCGCTCGCGACTTCTGGCGCGAGTACAAGGGCATGCTGCGCCAGGTGAAGTCCACCTTCCGCAACATGATCGAAGCCGGGGACCGCGTGGCGCTCGAGTGGGAGTCCAGCGGCACCGCGCACAACGGGGCGGCGGTGGACTACGAGGGCGTCTCCATCATCGAGTGGGATGGCGAGCGCATCTCGCGTTTCTACGCCTACTTCGATCCGCGCGTGCTGGGGCAGGAGCTGTCGCAGGGGACCGCGGAGCGCTCGGAGGTGCCGGCCACCGCTCCGGCCTGAGCCGGGCCCGGGTGAGACGGAGTCCCACGCTCTTTTTTCACGGCGGTGGAAGCGCGGGGCGTGGGCCCGTCGGGAAATATCTCGTCATGTAACGCGGCGCGGCCTGGCGCATACTGGGACTGTTGCTTTCCTGACCAAGGGGAAGAGATGTCCCGCACCGCCGTCGCCTTGTTGGTCCTGCTCGTCGCCGCCCCTCCCTCGAGTGCCTTCGCCGCTGGGAAGAAGAAGGCCGCGCCGACGCAGACGTCCCGGAAGTCCACCGAGTCCAAGCCCGCGGAGCAGCAGCCCGCCGCGCCCGCGCCCACCGAGACGAAGCCCGCCGAGACGCGGCCGGCCGATGCTCCGGTGCAGCAGAGCGAGGAGCCGGACATGGACTTCGATCTGCTCGAGCCCTCGCCGGCCGCCGAGTCGCCGCGCCTGGTGGACCCCGCGCTGGAGAAGGCCATCGCCACGCGCCGCACCATGCTGACGGTCCACCAGGGGTTGGGGCTCGCCACGCTGACGACGCTGGCGGCCACCATCGTGGTGGGGCAGCTGCACTTCAATGATCGCTACCGTGGCGGCGGCGACACGGGCCGCTTCGACGCCTGGCACACGGGCCTGGTGATCGGCAGCAGCAGCCTGTTTGCCGGCACGGGCCTGCTCGGCCTGTTCGCGCCCACGCCCTTCAAGAAGGAGCTGCGCCTGGACACCATCACCCTGCACAAGGTCTTCGTGTCGCTGGCCACCGCCGGCATGCTCACGCAGGTGGTGCTCGGCCTGGTGACGGGGAGCCAGGAAGGGAAGCTGTCCCAGGTGGACCTGGCCACGGCGCACCAGGTGGTGGGGTATGCGACGCTGGGTGCCGTTGGCGCGGGCGCCCTGATGATCGTCTTCTGAATACACAAACAGGCGTACGCGTCGAGACTCCCGGAGGCTCTCTCATCATGAAACGCTCGTCCCTGGCCGTGCTGGCCACGCTGTTCCTGTCCACGTCCGCGCTCGCGCAGGAGGCGGCTCCCGCCGCGGCGCCGCGCATGTACTCGGTGAAGTCCGCGGACAGCTCGCTGACGTACCGTCTCAAGCACAAGCTGCACGTGGTGGAGGGCACGGCGCGCCCCACCGAGGGCAAGGCGCGGTTGATGCCGGACGGCACCCTGCAGGTGGCCGTGCGCGCCAACGTGGCCGACTTCGACTCGGGCAACTCCAACCGGGATGCCCACATGAAGGAGGCCACCGAGGAGCCCAAGTTCCCCACCATCGAGTTCAAGGGCACGGCCAGTGGCGTGAAGGTGCCCACCACGTTCCCCGCGGAGCAGACGGTGGCGCTCAAGGGCCAGCTCACCTTCCACGGCGTGAAGCAGCCCGTGGAGGTTCCGCTCAAGGTGGTGTTCACCTCGGCCAAGGACGTGACGGCCACGGGCAACTTCCAGATCAGCCTGGAGGACTTCAAGGTGGAGCGCCCCTCGCTGCTGATGGTGAAGGTGGACGATGCGCTCGACCTGGAGACGAAGTTCCAGCTTCAGGAGGGGAAGTGAGCACCGATCGCCGGGGATTCCTGAAGGGACTGGTGGGCGCGGGCGCGGGCGCGGCGGCCACGGGGCTGGCCGGGTGCGCGCCGGATATCGATCCCGCGCCCTTGGTGAACGCGGAGAAGGACGCGAACAGGCGCGTGGTGTTGACCGTGAGCCGCTACCCGGACCTGTCGCGTCCGGGCGGCGCCATCACGCTGCGCGTGAACGGTGAGCCGCAGGTGCTCGTCACGCACCCGCAGGGCACCCAGTACGTGGTGCTCTCCAGCCTCTGCACGCACTCGGGGTGCCCGCTGGGCTTCGAGAAGAACGAGGCCATCTGCCCGTGCCACCTGTCGCGCTTCGCGCTGGACGGCACGGTGACGCATCCGCCCGCCCGCTCGCCGCTGAGGCAGTTCTCCTCGAGCTACGACTCGGACACGGACGAGCTGACCATCGACTTCGCGGCCGGCGAGGAGGGCTTCCCCTCCGTGGTGGATGGGAAGATCTTCTTCCCCTTCGCGCAGTTCCCCCAGCTCCAGACGGCGGGAGGCCGGGTGCAGGGCACGCCGGGCGGCTACGGCACGCTCATCTTCGTCTTCGCGCTCGCGGGTGGGACGTACGCGGCGGTGGACTCCATCTGCACCCACCGGCAGTGCCCCGTGGAGTTCCGGGAGGCGGAAGACGATCTCTTCTGCGATTGCCACCAGTCGCGCTTCACCAAGACGGGCGAGGTGACGGCGGGTCCCGCGCTCGCGACGGGCAATCTCAAGAAGTTCACCGTGACGAGCGACTCCACGGGCGTCACCGTGGCCATCGTGTAGCCACTTTCCCCTCTCCCTTCGGGAGAGGGACGGGGTGAGGGTATCTGGAACAACCAGGTTGCCCCTCGCCCCGGCCCACCGTGGGGAACACGGGGACGGACACCCTCACCCTTTCCCTCTCCCGGGGGGAGAGGGGAGGATCCAACCCTAGTAGAGCCGGCTCCAGAACGAGCGCCGCGCCGAGATGTGGTCCAGCGCGTCCTGCAGCTCCTGGTCGTAGTCGGCCCGCGTGGCGATGTCCGCCATCGAGATGATCCCCACCAGCCGATCGTCCCGCTCCACCACCGGCACGCGCCGCACCTGCCGCCGCCCCATCAACGCGATGATGCCGTGGATGTCCTCGTCCGGCGTCACCACCTCCACGTCATCCGTCATGATGTCCCGGGCGTGCATGTTGTCCGGCGGCCGTCCCTCGGCCAGCGTGCGGATGACCAGGTCCCGGTCCGTGATGAGTCCTCGCAGCCGGCCCTGCCCATCCACCACCGGCACCACCCCGCAGTCCTCGTCCTTCATGATGCGCGCCACCTCGCGCAGGCTGCTGTCCAGCTGCGCGCTCTTCACGGTGCGCGTCATGATCTCCCGCGCGTTCAACGGCTCGCGCTTCCACCGGCCCCGGCGCTGCGGCTCGGTGCGCGGCACCCCCGTCTGGCTCATGCCCATCAGGTCCGAGTACACCTCACCCGTGCCCGCGCGCTGCTCCGCGCCCGGCCGGTCCTCGCGCACGCGCTCCGCGTGCCACCGCGACTCCGGGCCGCGCAGCTCGCGAGGCACGTGCTGCGCCCCCGTCCGCATCATGCGCTCGTCCCGCTCCTCGTACGGGGCCCGCTCGCTCCGCTCGTAGCCGGTGCCCGAGCGGTCCCACGGCCGGTACTCGCGCGGCGGATGCTCGTCGTCCAGCGAGTGGAAGCGCTCCTGCTCGCCCAGCAGCGGCCCCGAGCCCATGCCCACGGCGTCCTCCGCGTTGCGATCATCCCGGCCGTAGGGGCCGTGGGGGACGCTGGCGGTGAAGCCCGCGGGACGCTCGGCGGGACGGCCCCGGCCCCGGTGGAAGAGGCCGCGGCGCTGGGGAGGCCGCTCGAAGCGCGTGTCGTCCTCGGGCGGTGGAGCGCCCTGCTCGGTGCGCGGCTGGGCCATGCGCAGCTGGGCGGCGCGGTGGAAGCGGCCTTCCCTCACCTCGGGGGGCTCGTCCCGCTCGGTGCTCCAGCCGGTGACATCGGACTCGGAGCGCTCGCGCGAGCCCGGCGGAGCCTCCGCGGCGCGGCGCTCGCGCTCGGCGTGTGTACCGTTGGGCGGCGTGCTGCGGACCGGGGTGTCCCGGCCATCATCGGTGTGCCTCTGGGCCATGGGGCTGCGACCTCCTGGATGTGTGTGCCGCCGGAGGCTCGGCACGCACCCGGCTTCCTCCAAGGGGCCCGGGGGGCACGGCGCGCCCGGCTGTCGGCCCCCGGGCATGCGCGCCCCCACCGAGTGCCCGGCTCCGGACACCCGCGCTGTCCCCGGGGACGGGCTTGCCTCAGGGGGTGGCGAGCGCCTCGCCCAGGCGCACCAGGCCGCCGAAGTCCTCCAGCTCGCCCCCGGCCTCGGGAGCGGCCACCGCCACGGCGCCCGCGGGCAGCTTCTCCGCGAGCCGCGCGAGCACGCCCCGGTGGGCCTCGGCACGCGCCCGCTCCAGGTCCGCCAGGCGGATGAGCGCCTCCACCCCGTCTCGCGCCGCGCCCGCGTCCTCCACGTGCCGCAGCAGCTCCTCGGGGGACGTCAGCCCGTCCTCGCGTGCCCAGCTCCGGTTGAGCACGAAGCCCGCGAAGGGCAGCCCCTTCTCCTTCAGCATGTCCCGGAAGAAGGCCGCCTCCTGCAGCGAGGCCCCCTCCGGTGACGTCACCAGCAGGAAGGCCGCGTCCGGCGACGCCAGCCGCGAGCGCAGCCGGTCCGCCCTCAGCCGGATGCCCGCGAACAGCCCGCTGAAGGCCCCCATGAAGTTCTTCATCTCCTGCGTGAAGCTCTCGCCGAAGATGCTCCCCAGCACGTTGCCCACCAGCTGCGACGTCTTGCGCCACAGCCTCCCGCCCCGTCCCTTCTCCTCCGGCAGGAAGAGGGAGACGATTCTGTCATCCAGGAAGCGCGCCAGCCGGCCCGGGGCCTCCAGGAAGTCCAGGGCGTGGCGGCTCGGCGGCGTGTCCAGGACGATGAGCTCGTAGTGGCCCTCGTCCAGGAAATGGTCCAGCGCCTCGGCCGCCGCGTACTCCTGCATGCCCGCCACCAGGTCCGACAGGAAGCGGTAGAGGCGGTTCTCCAAAATGGTGCGCGCCGCCTCGGGCGAGGGCGACAGCCGCCGCACGAAGCGCTCGAAGACGACGCGCGGGTCCAACATCCACACGTCCAGCCGGCCCGGGCCGGGCGTCTGGCCCGCGAAGAGACGCTCGGGGGCAATGGGGGTGGGCTCCGCGCCGCCCTCGGCCAGGCCCATGGCCTCGGCGAGCCGCCGCGCCGGGTCGATGGTCAGCACCAGCACCTTGCGGCCCGCGCGCGCCGCCGCCACGCCGAGCGCCGCCGCCGTCGTCGTCTTCCCCACGCCGCCCGCGCCACACAGCACGACGACACGCTTCTCCCGCAGCAGGGACTGGAGGCTCATGAGGGGGCTCCGGCGCGCTCGCTCCGGGGCGCGGACGCGGGGTGGACGGTGGGACGGGCCAGGTGCGTGGCGAGCCGCTGCACCAGCTCCGGGCCGGTGCCGGGCAGCTCGGGCACGGTGAGCAGGGGCGCCGGGAGGTTGCCGGCCAGCCGGGCCTGGGCCTCGCGGGCCCGATCCAACCGCCCCAGCGCGCGCTGTCCCAGGTGGGGCCCGTGCTCGCCCAGCAGCCGCTCCACCGCGGCGCGCCCGTCCGGCGAGAAGGGGTTGTCCGGCATGCGGTTGAGCACGCCCGCGGCGATGGGAATGCGGTGGCGCTGGATGGCGGTGGCCAATTCCAGCGTCTCACTGACGGGCAGGGGCTCGGGCAGGGTGACGAGCAGGGCCCCGGTGAGCTGGGGGTCCCTCAGCAGGTTGAGCCCCTCGCGCACCGAGCGGCCGATGGGCCCGCCGGGAATGAGGGACAGCAGCGTGTCCGGCAGCGCGGCGATGGCCAGCGCATGGCCGGTGGCCGGCAGGTCCAGGAGGCACAGCGGGTGCTGGGGGCCGCCATCCGGGCGCATGCGGCGGATGAGGTGGAGCATCTGGAAGAGGACGCCCATCTCCCGGAGCGCGGGGGCGGCCTCGAGGAAGCGGCGCAGGGCGCGGGTGCGCATGGCGGCCTCGGCCATGACACGCAGCGGCAAGACGTCCTGCAGGAAGAGGCGCTGGCCCTCCACGGCGGACAGGCGGACGAAGGACAGGCCCGGAGACACCTCGTGCACCTGGGGGCCGGAGACGCGGGGCGCCCCGACGAGGGCACCCAGGGCCGAGGGGCTGTCCTGCTCGTCGGCGCCCACCTCCACCTCGGCGAGCAGCACACGGCGGCCCGCGGCCACCGCCGCGCGCGCCAGGGCCGCCGTGAGTGTCGTCTTGCCCACTCCCCCCTTGCCCGAGACGAGCAGCGCCCTCCGTTCCCACAGTGCGTCGAGCAAGGCCGTCGCCCCTCCCCGGGTGGCTGCCAGGATGGCTTCCACGGTGTCGTGCAGGAAGCCAGTCATAACGACCGTTTCCCGCGACGACAAGGGAAGCCGCCGGGGGGAAGTTGCCCGGCGGGCAGGCTCGAGCGTCCGCTGCCCGTCACTGCATGGGCCAGCGGGCGGCGATCTCCTCGCACGCGCGCTGCACGTCGCACAGCCGGCGCACCCGCGCCCTGGGCGGCAGGTATTCCTTGCCGGCGAACACGTCCACCACGCGCACCAGCCTCGGCTCGATGGGGCCCAGCGGCCCGAGGTGCTGCTCGGCGAAGGCCTGCAGCAGCGTGGCGATGTACTGCCCGGAGCGCTCGTCCAGCGGGTGGTGCTTGGAGAAATACAGCTTCATCACCCCCACCTTGCTGTGGCCATTGCGGTCCAACGTCTGCAGCACCACCTGGGGCCCGACGCGGATGGTGACGCCGGCCATCTGCAGCGCGGGCGGCTCCTCGCCCACCTCGGTGGCCACCACGCCCTGAAGGCCCAGCCGCGGGTGCAGCCGGCGGTAGTGCTCGAGCGCCTCGATGCACAGGCGGGCGCGCTGCGTGTCGAAGTCATCCGCGTAGACGCTGGTGGCCAGCCGGTGCTGGTGCTGACGGAGGATGGCCTCGTCCTGGCCGCGGCACAGGAAGTCGGTGATGGCGTACGCGGCCTCGGGGTAACGCAGGTACTGCGGATCCGGCGGGTGCTTCTGGGACTCGATGAGCCGCTTGCGGAGCGCGGGCGTCGCCGTGAGGTAGCGGCCCAGCTTGTTCACCGAGACGTGAGGTGACTCCGGAAGTCCGTTCATGAAGTGCCTCCCTGAGAAGTCGAGATGTGAAGACATTAACGGATGGGTCTGACATGTCCGGGGAGCGGGAGTGCGAGGGAGGAAGGGCGTCTCTTGCCCTCGGGGAGGCGCGTGGACATGGGTTGGGTGAGGGTGCCCGTCACCCGGGTTGGCACCGTGAGGCACGGCGCACGAATTGGGCGGCACGGCGCGGCTCTGCTACGACCGGGCGCCCATGCGAGTCAAAAGAATCGTGGCCAACGTGGTGACCCCGAAACCGGCTGAAGCCGCGCGCTTCTCCAAGGACATCCTCGGGCTCGACATCCTGATGGACATGGGATGGATCGCGACCTACGGCTCCGAGGAGGAGATGCAGGTACAAATCAGCTTCATGTCGGAAGGGGGGCTCGGGAACTCCGGTGCCGGACCTGTCGATCGAGGTGGACGACCTGGACGCGGTGCTGCGCCGGGTGAAGAAGGCGAAAGTCCCCGTGGAGTATGGCCCGTGCGACGAGCCCTGGGGCGTGCGCCGGTTCTTCGTGCGAGATCCATTCGGGAAGTTGGTGAACATCCTCGTTCACGACTGAGGTCGCTCAAGGGTCTGCTGCATCGTCGTCGGCTTCCTTGGGACGCAGGGCCTCGTACAGCTCGGTCATGCGCTGCAGTTGCTCCAGCCGCTCGGTGGGAGTGAGGCGGAGATTCTCCTCGAGCAGGGACACGTCCACTCCTGCGTCAATGGCCGCATCCCAGTCCGGCCCGTAGCTCGGGAAGGCCTTCCGGAGGAGTTCGCGCGGGTCATCCATGCCAGAAGTCCAAGCCGGATTGAGCGCCGCCGCGGTTTCGTCGAACCGCGGCCGTCCGCTCGTCAGCCCTTGAGGGCCGGTTGTTGCCCGTACGTCTTGAACTTCTCCTGCACCCGCGCCATCTCCTCCGCGTCGAGCAGCACGGGCTCGCCCACCTGCAGGGCTCGCCAGTACATGGCCGCCAGCGTCTCCACCTCCACCGCCAGCTTGAACGCTCCCGCCAGGTCCTTCCCCAGCGCCAGCATCCCGTGGTTCGCCAGCAGGCATGCCTTGCGCCCCTCCAGTGCCTCCACCGCGTGGTGTGACAGTTCCTCCGTGCCGAACGTGGCGTACGGCGCGCACCGGATGTCCGCGCCTCCCGCCGCCGTCACCATGTAGTGGAAGGACGGTATCCCCCGCCTCAGGCACGCCAGCGTCGTGCAGAACATCGAGTGCGCGTGCAGCACCGCCCCGACCTCGGGCCGCTTCGCCAGGATGTCCCGGTGGAAGCGCCACTCGGATGACGGCGCGCGCCGCCCCTCGTGGCTCCCGTCGAAGCGCATCAGCACGAGCTCTTCCGGCACCAGCGCGTCGTAGTCCATCCCCGTGGGCGTCAGCAGGAAGCCGTCCTCCACCCGCTGGCTCAGGTTGCCGCTCGTCCCCTGGTTCAGCCCCGACGTGTTCATCCGCCGCGCCGTGGCGATCATCTGCTCGCGCAGCGCCAGGTGTCCCACCGTGCTCACGTTCCCGTCTCCTTCACCGTCCGGCGCTCGGGGAAGAGCGACAGCAGGCCCTCGGTGCTGGCCGCGCACACGCCCCGCTCCGTCACCAGTGCCGTCACCAGCCGCGCCGGCGTCACGTCGAAGCCGTAGTTGGCCACCGGGCTCCCCTCTGGCGTCACCCGCACCGTCACCACCTCGCCCGAGGGCAGCCGCCCGCTCACGTCCGTCACCTCGCGCCCATCCCGCTGCTCGATGGGGATGTCCCTCACCCCGTCCTCCAGCGTCCAGTCGATGGTCGGCGAGGGCAGCGCCACGTAGAACGGCACCCCGTTGTCCTTCGCCGCCAGCGCCTTCAGGTACGTGCCAATCTTGTTCGCCACGTCGCCCCGCGCCGTCGTGCGGTCCGTGCCCACGATGCACAGGTCCACCTGCCCGTGCTGCATCAGGTGTCCGCCCATGTTGTCCACGATGACGGTGTGCGGAACGCCGTGCTGCCCCAGCTCCCACGCCGTCAGGCTCGCGCCCTGGTTGCGCGGCCGCGTCTCGTCCACCCAGACGTGCACCGGAATGCCTTTGTCGTACGCCTGGTAGATGGGTGAGAGCGCCGTGCCCCAGTCCACCGTCGCCAGCCAGCCCGCGTTGCAGTGCGTCAGCACGTTCACCCGTCCCCGCCGGCCCTTGCGCTCCCACGCCGATTCGATGAGCCCCAGCCCGTGCTCGCCGATGGCCCGGTTGATGGCCACGTCCTCGTCCGCGATGGCCGCCGCTCGCCGGTACGCCACCGCCACCCGCTGTCCCGGAGGCACCGGCCGCAGCGTCCGGCGCATCTCGTCCAGCGCCCAGCGCAGGTTCACCGCCGTGGGCCGCGTCTCCCGCAGCAGCGCGCACGTCCGCTCGAGCGCCTCGTCCGAGGCGTCCCCGCGCAGTCCCAGGCACACCCCGTACGCCGCCACCGCGCCGATCAGCGGCGCCCCTCGCACCTGCATGGAGCGGATGGCGTGCGCCGTCTCGTCGAGCGTCGTGAGCCGCAGCGTCACCAGGGCGTGCGGCAGGTGCGTCTGATCGATGATTCCCACCGACCAGCCGTCGGCCTCGACCCAGACGGTACGCATCGGCTTTCCGTGGACCTTCATGCGGCGGTGTCTCCTCGCGAGGGGATGCCCAGGGGGGGGCAATACAGTAGATCCTATACCCTCACCCCGACCCTCTCCCGGGGGGAGAGGGAGGAGGGGCACGGGCCCTGTTCCAGTTGGCGGGGGAGGAGGGACTCGGGCGACGGGCCCCTAGCGCTTCAGCACCCGGCCGGCCACGGCGTCGAGCCGCTGGAGCACCGCGGGGTCCATGGCCTCGGGCGCGGTGATGAGGGCGTTCTCCAGCGCCGTCTGGCACCCATGGCGGCACGGGCCCGCGTGCGGGGCGAGCCTCGGCACCACGTCCTTCACCAGCGCGCGCGCCTTGCCCGCGTTGGCCACCAGCACCTGGACGACCTGCTCCACCGTGACGGCCTCGTGGCCCGGGTGCCAGCAGTCGAAGTCCGTCACCATGGCCACCGTCGCGTAGCAGAGCTCCGCCTCCCGGGCGAGCTTGGCCTCGGGCATGTTCGTCATGCCAATCACGCTGCAGCCCCAGCTCCGGTACAGCTCGCTCTCGGCGAGCGTGGAGAACTGCGGCCCCTCCATGGCCAGGTACGTGCCGCCGCGCCTGGCCGGAATCCCGAGCCCCTGCAGCGCCCCCATCACCGCGTCCCCCAGCCGCGTGCACACCGGCTTCGCCATGGACACGTGCGCCACGCACCCCGTGCCGAAGAAGCTCTTCGTCCGCGCGAAGGTCCGGTCGATGAACTGGTCCACCACCACGAAGGTGCCGGGGGGCAGGTCCTCGCGCAGGCTGCCCACCGCCGACACCGACAGCACGTCCGTCACCCCCGCCCGCTTGAGCGCGTCGAGGTTGGCGCGGAAGTTGATGTCCGAGGGCGCCAGCCGGTGCCCCCGTCCATGCCGCGGCAGGAACACCACCTGCGTGCCCTCGAGCCTGCCGAAGCACAGCTCGTCCGAGGGCTCTCCGAAGGGCGAGGCCACCTTGCGCCAGGTGACGTCCTGGAGACCATCGATTTGATAGAGGCCGCTGCCTCCGATGATGCCGATGACGGGAGGGGACGGGTGCGCCATGGGGGGCTCCGGGGGACGGCAGGGACAGGCCCCCACTCTTCCCGCCGCCGTCCGTGGAGGCAACAGCGAAGAGCGGCCGCGCGCCCGCTCACCCGGTGAGGAGCGGGCGAGCGGATCAGCTCGCGGGGACGGCGTACTGCGCGCGGATGCGCGTGGCGGCCTGCGCGAGGCCCACTTCCTGGAAGCGCTCGGCGGCCCAGGCGGCCGCGGGCGGCATCGTCCCGGTGACGACGAAAGGCATGGTCATCCGCGCCACGTGCCGCATGACACTCACCATCATCTGCACCGCGGGCGTCTGGCAGATGTACGCCGTGCCCAGCGTCCAGCGGCGCAGCTCCGCCTCGTGCTCGCGCAACCACTCCGAGTAGCGCTGACGCAGGCACGCCGCCGGCATGTGCACCTCGCGCGCATCCACGATGCACACGTGCGGCTCGCACCGCGCCAGGTACGCCGTCCGCTCGGCCAGGTACGCCTCCAGGTCCCTCATCGTTGCGCTCGGTCCCAGCTTCACCACCAATAGCGGCCACAGCCGCCCATCCACCGTGATGGGTGACACCACATCACCGGGGAGCGCGAAGGAGACTGGGAAGGACAGAGCCATTCCGTCCTGACGGGTGTTGGAGTGAAATCGGAGCAAGGGTGGGCGGATGTACCGCAATTCGGGAGGAAAGTTGAGTGGAATGCGATGGTAATGGAGGCTCGTGGATACCGCGCGCGCACGCGGAGAGGAGTCTGAGATGAACTTACGGTGCCAATCATGTGGGGCTGATCTCGTGGTAGCGGAAGAGTTGCGCACGACGGTATGTCCCTACTGCGCGGCGCCGTCGGTGGTGGAGCGGCCGCCGAGCGTGGACAGGCCCGCGCCCACCTTCACGCTGGGCTTCGCGATGACGCAGCCGTTGGCGGCGGATCGCGTGAAGCACTGGCTGCGCACGCGCCATCCGTGGAGCCACTCGGGGCTGAAGAAGGCGCCGCTGCAGGACGTGCGTGGCATCTACGTGCCGGCGTACCTCTACAGCGCGCTGGCGCAGTCGGAGTACAGCGCCTCCATCGGGGAGAACTACACCGAGACGGAGACGTACACGACGACGGAGAACGGCAAGACGGTCACCAAGACGCGCACGGTGACGAAGACGGAGTGGCGCTCGCTGAGCGGGCGGCATGCCGAGTACGTGCCGGACGTGCTGGTGACGGCCTCTCGCGGGCTGTCCAACGTGGAGCTGGAGCGCATCGAGCCCTTCGATTTGCGCATGCTGGCGCGCTACGAGCCGGCGCTGGTGGCGGGGTGGATGGCGGAGGAGCCGTCGCTGTCGCGCGAGGAGTGTCTGGCCATGGCGCGGCAGGAGGCGGAGGAGAAGATGAAGCGGCGGCTGGACGCGTTCATGCCGGGGGACTCGCACCGGATGCAGAGCGTGGACACGCGGCTGAGCGAGGAGTCGTTGGAGGTGTGCCTGGTGCCCGTATGGGTGCTGGCGGCGCGGTATGACCCGGAGAAGCCGCCGCTGCGGGTGGTGGTGAACGGGCAGTCGGGCGAGGTGCACGGCGAGGTGCCCATCTCCTGGGTGAAGGTGGTGCTGACGGTGGTGGCGGTGCTGGTGCTGGTGCTCGTCGTGTACCTGATGAACCAGGGAGGCCAGCCATGAGCGCGACGGTGGTGGCGGGGTGCGCGCGGTGCGGGAGCGCGCTGGAGCAGGGAGATTTGCGGTGCCCCATCTGCGCGCTGTCGGTGGACGAGCAGAGCGCCGGGGGCATGCAGCTGCAGAAGGTGCAGGCGAAGGTGGTGCGGTGCGTGAACTGCGGGGCCTCGCTGGAGTACTCGGCGGAGCTGAAGGCGCCGCGGTGTGCCTTCTGCGCCTCGGTGATGAAGGTGGAGACGACGGCGGATCCACTGGAGCAGGCGGAGTCCTTCCTGCCCTTCACGGTGGACGACGCGGCGGCGCGCGAGGCGCTGGGACGCTTCCTGGCGGAGAAGCGCTTCTTCCGGCCGGGGGACCTGGCGGCGGCGGCGGCGCTGCAGTCGCTGCGGCCCATGTGGTGGCCGGCGTGGGGCTTCACCGCGGGGGCGCGGGTGAGCTGGGCGGCGGACTCGGACGCGGGGAGCCGGCGCTCGGCGTGGGCGCCGCACTCGGGCCAGGAGACGATGAGCTTCCAGAACATCCTCGTGTCCGCGTCGAAGGGGTTGTCGGAGCGCGAGTGCGACAAGCTCGCGGCGCACTACCGGCTGGGCAGCGAGGAGCGGGCGCCGAGGGGGCCGGAGGACGCGCAGGTGGAGCGCTTCGACGTGACGCGCTCGGGGGCGCGCAAGCAGATATTGGCGGCGGTGGAGTCGCTGGCGCGCGAGGAGATGGAGCGCGAGCACGTGCCGGGCAGCCGGGTGCGCAACCTGCACGTGGCGGTGGTGCTCTCCAGCCTGGAGACGAAGCGCTACGCGCTGCCGGCGTACGTGCTGGCCTACCAGTACAAGGGCAAGGTGTACCGGGTGGTGGTGCACGGGCAGGACGCGAACGTGGTGCTGGGCGACGCGCCGCTGTCCTGGGCCAAGGTGCTGCTGGTGGTGGGCGGCGTGCTGCTCGCCCTGGTGCTGCTGGCGCTGATGTTCTCGCGCTGAGGGGCTGGCCGGGAGGGACGGGGAGCAAGCGTTGGGCGCGGGCCCCTGGGAGGTGTTGAGAAGACGGCGGCGCGTTAGTGTGGGCGGAGCCCGGTGAGGCCGGGCCCGGAGAGCACCGATGAAGAGCGGCGAGAAGCGCGGGACCCTGGCACGTGTGGCGCGGTGGACGGGGGGGCTGGGGGTGGTCGCGCTGGCCGCCATCGCCGTGGACGCATGGCCCGCGCTGGGGAAGAAGGCCCAGGGCGAGCGGCGCGCGCGGATGGAGCGCTCGGCGCAGTGGCAGGACGGCCACTTCGAGAACCCGCAGCCGCTCTACAACGACTGGTGGGGCTCGATGAAGGCCATGTTCGCCGCGAGCCCGTACGTGGGGCCCTCGGAGCCCCTGCCCACGGTGCCCGGCGATCGCCACCGCTTCGAGACGCCCCCGGCCACGGGCCTGCGTGTCACCTGGCTCGGTCATTCCTCGACGCTCATCGAGCTGGACGGGTACCGCATCCTCACGGACCCCATCTGGAGCGAGCGCGCCTCGCCCCTGGGCTGGGTGGGTCCGAAGCGCTGGTACGAGCCTCCCATCGCGCTCACGGAGCTGCCGCCCGTCGACGCCGTGGTCATCTCCCATGACCACTATGACCACCTCGACTACCCGACCCTGGTGGCGATGAAGGACTGGAACACCACCTTCGTGGTGCCGCTCGGGGTGGGGGCTCACCTGGCGTCGTGGGGCGTGCCCGAGTCGCGCATCGTCGAGCTCGACTGGTGGGAGCGCACGCGGGTGCGCGAGCTGGAGGTGGTGGCCACGCCCGCGCGTCATGCGTCGGGGCGCACGGTGCTCGACAAGGACGCCACGCTGTGGGCGGGCTTCGCGCTGCTGGGCCCGAAGCACCGCGCGTACTACTCGGGCGACACGGGGCTCTTCCCGGCGATGAAGGACATTGGCGCGCGCCTGGGGCCCTTCGACGTGACGATGATCGAAGTGGGCCAGTACCACAGCGCGTGGCCGGACTGGCACATCGGCCCCGAGCAGGCGGTGCTCGCGCACCGGATGGTCCAGGGCCGCGTCCTGCTGCCGGTGCACTGGGGACTCTTCACGCTCGCGCTCCACGGCTGGACCGAGCCCATCGAGCGCGTGCTCACGGCCGCCTCTCAGGCGGGGGACACGGTTGTTGTCCCCCGGCCCGGCCAGAGCATCGAGCCCGAGGCTCCGCCCACGCGCGAGCGCTGGTGGCCGGAGGTACCGTGGGAGACGGCGGCACAGCACCCCATCGTCTCCACCCGGGTGAACTGACGCCCCTGGAGGGCCGCGTCGATGGCCGCCCTGGCGCCCTCGTCGTCCATGTCGAGCCCGAAGTGGGCGATGGACTCGACGAAGACGTCCAGGGTGCCCTCCTCCTCCATGCGCTCGATGGACCGGCTGGTGTAGGCGGGGTCGTCCTGGTGCTTCTCGCACAGTCGCGGGGGGGAAATTCTCGCCGCTCGGGAATCATCGGAGGATGGAGCGGAAGGTTGCTCCCCCCCGCTCGGCACGGCCGGCGTAGGCTGGCGCCCCGTGTCCCCGACTCCTCCGTTGCTGGATGACATGCTCGTGTTCGCCGAGGTGGTGAGCGCGGGAGGCATCACCGCGGCGGCGGCGCGGCTGGGGCTGCGCAAGTCGACGGTGAGCCGGAGGCTGGCGGCGCTGGAGGAGCGGCTGGGGACGCGGCTGCTCGAGCGCAACACGCGGCGGCTGCGGCTCACCGAGCCGGGGCGCGAGTACCACGCCCACTGCGCGCGGCTCGTCGCGGAGGCGCGGGCGGTGAACCAGGCGGTGAGCGAGTCGCGCGGCACACCCCGGGGCACGCTGCGGGTGGCCACGTTCTCGCTGCTGGGCGAGCTGCTCACCCCGGTGCTCTCCGAGTTCCTCCTGCGCCACCCGCAGGTGCGCGTGCAGCTGTCGCTCGCCCAGGCGCACGTGGACCTCATCGCCGAGGAGTATGACCTGGCGCTGCGCACGGGGCCGCTGATGGACTCGTCCATGGTGGCGAAGCAGCTCGGGCACCTGCGCACCGGCTACTACGCGAGCCCGGCGTACCTCAGCCGGCGCGGTACGCCGCGGTCACCGGAGGCGCTCGAGGGCCACGAGTGCGTGCTGATCGCCGAGCCGGGCACGGACGAGGTGTGGTTCTTCACGGGCCCGCGAGGCGCGCGCACGGTGCCGGTGAGTGGCCGCTTGCAGGTGCCGAGCGTGCGAGCCGGGCATGCGGCGGCGCGAGCGGGACTGGGGCTGGTGCGCCTGCCCACGGTGCTCGTGGGGGACGACGTGCGCGCGGGCGTGCTCGTCCCGGTGCTGGAGGCGGTGACGCCGCCGGGCCAGCCCCTCTTCGCCGTCTACCCGAGCAGCCGGCAGTTGCCGCCCAAGGTGCGCGCCTTCCTCGACATGCTCGCCGAGCGGCGCGCCGCGCTTCCGTGGGAGCGCTGAGGTGATGGGGCTCTTCGCGGAACAATCCATTGCGTGGCGGGCTCTCGTCCGTGCGGGCCGCCGCCATTAAGTCCTTCCGTGCGAGGTGGGGCGATGGCCATGGAGGCCGGGACGCACCCGCCCCGGGAGGGACACGCCATGAGCACGGACATCATCGATCTGAGGGACCCGGACTTCCGCCGCGAGGTGTTGGAGGCGGAGGAGCCGGTGCTGGTGGACTTCACGGCGCAGTGGTGCGGACCGTGCCGCGCCATCAAGCCGGCGCTGGAGTCGCTCGCCTCCGAGTACAAGGGCCGGGTGAAGGTGACGCGCATCGACGTGGACGAGAGCCTGGTGACGGCGCAGGAGTACGGCATCCGCTCGATGCCCACCCTGCTCTTCTTCAAGCAGGGCAAGGTGGTGGGCCAGATTGTCGGCGCCGTGCCGAAGGCCAAGCTGGCGAGCGCGTTCCAGCAGGTGCTCGCGTAGGGTCCACTGCCAGTGGAACCGCCAGAAGAAGCCCTCCCCGGGTGCCCGTGAGTTGACCCGGGGGCCGCTCCACGGAAGGCTCTCGCGGATGAGAGACACGGCAGGAGCACGGAGCGGCGTCGAGGCCGAGCGTTCGGAGCTGGCGAGCCTGCGCCGGCAGCTCGAGGGGGGATTGGAGGTGCTCGAGGCGTGCTCCGCGCGCTATCGCGAGCTGTCCGAGGCCCTCCAGGCCAGGCGTTGGAAGGAGCGGCTGCGACAGGCCCCCAGCCTGCTGCACAGCGCTCTTCAGGCGGAGTCCTCCCTGCCCGAGGTCCTCACCCGTCTCCAGCGCCGGGCCGGCCAGGAGCCCGAGGGCAAGGGGCCCGCGAGCCGATGGCTGCGGGAGTTCGAAGAGGAGCGCACGGAGCTGTCGCGGCGCATCGCCCGGCGGCTCTCCCTCCGGAAGGACGGCTCGCTGACGGAGCGGCTCGGACGGCTCGAGGCCGTGGCGCTCGCGCCGCTGCCCCTTCCTCCCAGCGAGGGAGAGACGGTGCTGCTCGAAGGCAACGCGCGCTGGCCCCCTGTCTGGCACTGGATGATCTTCCTGGTGGTGTGGGCGTTCGTCAGCCCTCTGGAAGAGCCTTGGGTGGTCGTGCTCGTGGCCCTGCTCTTCTATGGCTGGTTCTACGTGCGCTCCGGGCGCTACTGGCTCACCTCGGAGCGGCTGCTCTGGAAGCCGCGCCTGGGAGCGCCCGTCCAGCTGCAACTGTCCTCGTTGGAGGAGGGGCAGGTCTCCGTGGGGGCCACGAGCATCGTCCGGGTGCGTGGGCGCAACCGCATGACCCTGCGCTACGTGCCGGACGCGTGGAGGCTCGCCGCGCTCCTCTGCATCTATCGCCGCCGCGAGTTCCGCGGCGCGGTCCGGAGGGATCCACGGCCCCTGATTGCTTTCGTGCGCATGTACATCACCACCCCGGGCGAGACCCCCAATATGGACAGTGCCCGGAGTGGATGGGGGGTGCTCCGGCCTGGGTTCGCCGCCTTCTTCTCTGGCCACCTGTACTCGAGGATCATCGAGGCCATCACCGAGCCCTCGGCCTCTTCCCGCGGGCCGGAGCGGCGCTCGCGCGAGAAGGTGGATGTCTCCGACTTCCTGGTCCTCGAGCAACTCCAGTTCCTGCCCGAGGAGCGGATCGACGCACTCCTTCGCAAGGCCCTCGAAGCCAATCCCGAGAGCTTCCTCTGGGAGCCGCGGGAGATGACGTGGCGCTTCGGCAACTCGGCGTCGATGGAGGTGAGCCGGGGCGGCACGGCCCTGTGGGTCCCCTCCCTCTCCTGGACGGAGAACCAGCACGTGGGGCGGATCCTCGAGCACTGGCGCCCGGAATGACACGCGGCCGGGAGCGCGCGGCTACGCGTGCAACCGGCTCCATTGGAGCAGGAGCTCATCGCCCAGCTCGAGCGAGCCGGAGTCCTCCAGGAGCGTCGTGTCTATCTGCGTGGAGCCGCGCCAGGTGCCATTGGTGCTGGCGGTGTCGATGGCCAGGAGGCTCGCGCCCACCTGGACCAGGAGCAGGTGCACGCGGGAGATCTGCCCGAGCCCCGCGAGCAGGATGCCACAGCGCTCGTAGCGGCCCAGCAGCACGCCCTGCTCCAGGCGCTCGAGGGAGACGCGGTGCCGTTCCCTCTTGTTCTCGCTCTCGAGCCGCAGTTCGCCCCAGGCGGCCTCGGGGCCCTCGTGTTCGCCGATCAGCAGCCGCAACGGGCCCAGGCGGACGATGTTGGTGTGGTCGCCCCGCGCCTCGGCATCCTGGCTCCGGGCGAGGCGGCGGGGGGCCACGGGGCTTCGCCGGTCGATGAACTGGCGCGAGGGGAGCGCACGCCAGGCCTGCTCGGCGCGCTCGGGCCAGGACGGCTCGGAGGGGCCGCGGGTGGGGAGGAAGAGGAGCGCGTACTCGCCCACGGAGACGTAGAGCAGCCCCTGGGCGCGCACCGCCGCGTTGGGCTGCCCGTCCTCGGTGAGGAAGGGGTGCGAGGTGTTGAGGTCCCACAGCCGGATGACGGGGGCGGTGCCGGGCGCGTCGGATTGCGCATGCAACACCAGGTGGCGCAGGGACACGTCGCCAGACATGAGCCGCAGTCCGCACCCGGTGTGCCGGCCGATGACGAGCGAGTGACCGGACTCGACGAGGACGGCCTCGACGACGCGAGCGTGGGCGTCCACCGCCACGGCGAGCACGGCCGGTTGCCGGGCGAGGTGGGCCAGTCCCCTCAGCCGGTCATAGGCGGAGATGAACGCATCATGTGCATCGAGTGGAGACGGACGCGACGTCAGGCCGCCGAGCACGGCGACGCGTGTCCTTTCATTGAAGTCCGACATCGTGAAGCCCCCCTGCGTCTTCGGACGAGGGTCAGCCTACTTGAGCGGGTGGTTTCGCGGTGAGACAAAGGGGGACTGATGGGAAACGTACGGTTTTACTCCTACGAACTGGTTCGCGAGCGGACGGAAGAAGCGTTTCGCGAGCACCACGCGCGGTTGTTTTCACTGCTGCCGTACGCGGACATCCAGCACGTGGGGAGCACGGCGATACCGGGAGCGCGGACGAAGGGGGACCTGGACATCCAGGTGCGGGTGCCGCCCGAGCGCTTCGCGGAAGCGGAGGCGGTGTTGGCGGAGCGGTACGCGAGGAACGAGGGGAGTGAGCGCACGCCCGGGTTCTCGAGCTTCAAGGACGACACGTTGGAGGTGCCGTTGGGAATCCAGCTCACGGCGATGGGAGGGAGCCACGACTTCTTCTCGCGGGTGAGGGATGTGCTGCGGGCGGACGCGAAGCTGTTGGCGGAGTACGACGCGCTGAAGGCGAGGTGGGAGGGCAGGCCGATGGACGCGTACCGGGAGGAGAAGGGGGCGTTCTTCGAGAAGCTGCTCGGCCTGGTGGCGTGGGAGGGGGCGCGGCGGTAGGTTGCGGCGGGCACTCCAGGAGGCTCAGGTGTTCTCGAGACGTTGCATCCGGTCAGGCTGGGTCTCCTCGGCGGGGCCCTCAGGGGTTCTTGGCTTCACGTTGACCCTCGGGTTGTTTGTCTGCGGCGGGTGCGCGACCGCGACTCCGGCGGTGCGCCCAGCCGGGACACCGATGAAGACGAGTTGTCCCGACTCCATCGAGCTGCCCTCGGTCGAAGAGTGTCTCGAGGAGGCGGTGAAAATCGACGATGAGCTCCTCATGAGCTGCGTGCGCCGGCAGTGCAGCACCCTCACGGTGACCTGCGGTGAGTGGAGCCAGCAGAAATGTAGGGAAGAGAGTCAGCGTTCCAGCACGGCCGTGCTTGCGTTCACCGTGGTTCCCTGGCCGGGAATGCTCTATCGGTTCTACCCGGTCAAGGAGAGCCACTGGTGCGAGGATCCGACATCGCCTGAGTGCACCAGGAAGGTGGTCATCCACGAACTGGCGCATTCGTGCGGCTGGAACCATGGACAAGGCCATAACGTTCCCGGGAACAATCCTGAGCGCGAGCCCATCCCTGAGTGCGCATGTGCCGACGAGAACGGTGCGAGGACCGCATGCGAATGAACCCTGTCGGACTTGGACTCGTCTCCCTGTGCCTGCTGGTGGCCTGTTCGGGGTTCCCCTTTTTCGGGAAGCGAGCCCCACCCGAACCAAGACGTGGGGCCATCCGTGACGCGGGTGTTGCGCTTCCTTCTCGCGTCATGCTGGAGGTGCAAGACATCCAATACGATGGGTTGACGATTTCGGCGCGAATCCTGGTGAGTCCCGAAGGGGGCTCCTTGCACCTGGACAGGCGGCTCATTCCGAGCGTCGATGTGAGCATGGGGCTCTTCGCGGATTGTGAGCGTGGGTCCGTGCCGTCCATCCAGATGGATAGGTTCTTCCCACCGTTGGAGCGGGCGGAGAACCTGATGGTTCTCGAGCCTGGCTACTGGTACGGCACCACGGTGGAGTTCAAGCCATTCGACGCTCACTTCACCGGTCTCGGGCCGGAGTGCGTCGAGGCCACCCTCCGTCTCCACTCATTCGACGGCAGAGTCGTGGTCCGCGAGCGCATCCGGGCCGTGCGTCCTCCCTCTCCGGACGGGGGCACGCGGAAGGGCGAATGGCCGGAGATGGACTGGGGTGCGCTGCTGGACGGCGGCACCCAGGAGGACGGCGGCACCCAGGACACCCCGGACGCGGGCTCCTTGGCAAACCCGCCCGGCTCGCGGTAGCGAAGCCGCATGCGGATTCCGGATTTCAAGCTCGAGCGGTACTTCGCGAAGTGGGAGTTCAACGCGCCGTATCTGCTGTGCTCCTCGGACATCGAGGGCTGGCGGATGAGCGAGCTGCTCGCGCTGGCGGACGCGGACGGGCGCGAGCGCTGGGAGCGGTTGTCGCTGGGCTACACCGAGTCCACCGGCCTGCCGGCGCTGCGCGAGGAGATTGCCCGGCTGTACCCCGGGCTGGAGCCGCGGCACGTGCTGACGTTCGGCGGGGCGCAGGAGGCCCTCTTCGTCCTGATGAACGTGCTGCTGGGCCCGGGAGACCACGCGGTGGTGACGTGGCCGGGCTACCAGTCGCTGTACGAGGTGGCGCGGGCCACGGGCGCCGAGGTGTCGCTGCTGCGGCTGCGCGAGGAGGACGGCTGGAGGCTGGACCTGGACGCGCTGAAGCGCGAGCTGCGGCCCCACACGAAGCTGCTGGTGGTCAACTTCCCGCACAACCCGACTGGCGCCCTGCCCGGCGCGGCGACATGGAAGGACCTCTTCGCCCTCGCCGACGAGCGCGGCCTCCACGTGCTGGCGGACGAGGTGTACCGGCTGTTGGAGCACGACCCGAAGGACACCCTGCCCGCGGGAGCGGAGCTGTCGGCGCGCGGCGTGAGCCTGGGCGTCATGTCCAAGGCCTTCGGGCTGGCGGGGCTGCGCGTGGGCTGGCTCGCGAGCCGGGACACCGCCCTGCTGGAGCGCTGCGCGGCCTACAAGGACTACACCACCATCTGCAACGCCGCCCCGAGCGAGGTGCTCTCCCTCATCGCGCTCCGGGCGAAGGACCGCGTGCTGGCCCGCAGCCGCGAGCTCCTCTCGCGCAACCTCGCGGTGCTGGATGACTTCTTCGTCCGGCGCGCGGACACGTTCCGCTGGGTCCGCCCGGCCTCGGGAAGCGTGGCCTTCCCCAGGTTGTTGAAGCAGATGCCGGTGGCCGGTTTCTGCCAGCGCCTGGTGGAGACCGAGGGCGTGCTGCTGCTGCCCGGTGACGTGTATGACTTTCCGGGCAACCACTTCCGGCTCGGACTGGGCCGGACGAACATGCCCGAGGCGCTCGCGCGGCTGGAGCGCTTCTGCGACGCCTCGTGGAACCAGACGGGGCGCTGAGCACCGCCGCACTCTGTACGTCGCCCGACAGATGGCCGCGGCCTTGTGGTACCTGGAGCCCTGGAGCGTGAAGCCGGGGTCCTGTGCCAGGACGCCCGTGGTATGGACGGTAGCTGTCCGGGAAGGAACGAGGGCGAGATGAGCGAGTCGACGACGGAGCGGCCTCAGGACCGGATTCCCACGGGGGTGCCCGGGCTGGACACCGTGCTGCACGGCGGCCTGCTGCGCCGGGGCGTGTACATGCTCCAGGGCCGCCCGGGCGCGGGGAAGACGATCCTCACCAACCAGATGTGCTTCCACCATGCCGCCCAGGGTGGCCGCGTCCTCTACGCCACCCTGCTGGCGGAGACCCACGAGCGCCTGCTCTTCAACCTCGAGCCGCTCTCCTTCTTCGACACCTCCCGCATCCCCGAGCAGATCTCCTACCTGAGCGCCTTCGCCACGCTCGAGCAGGGCGGCCTCAAGGGGCTCGTCGAGGTGCTCCGGCGCGAGGCGCGGGGACGCCAGGCCACCCTGCTCGTGGTGGACGGCCTGGTGACGGTGGAGGAGAGCGCCCAGTCCAAGCGCGACTTCAAGAAGTTCATCCACGAGCTTCAAATCCACGCCAACCTCGTCGGCTGCACCATCCTGCTGCTCACCAGCTCGAGCGCGGAGCCGGTGGGGCCCGAGCACACCATGGTGGACGGGGTGATCGAGCTCTCCGACAACCGCGTGGGCCGGCAGGCCGAGCGCGAGCTGGAGGTGAAGAAGTTCCGCGGCAGCAGCTACCTGCGCGGCGGTCACGCCTTTCAAATCACCCGCGAGGGCATCTCGGTGCTCCCGCGCATCGAGGCGCTCCTCCAGGAGCCCTCCCGAAGCGATCCCTGCAAGACGGAGCGGGTCTCCACGGGAATCACCCAGCTGGACAAGATGCTGCACGGAGGCCTTCCCTGTGCCTCCACCAGCGTGCTCTTCGGCCCCACCGGAGCGGGCAAGACGACGTTCGGGCTGCACTTCCTCGATGAGTCGAGCAAGGCGGAGCCCGGCCTCCACTTCGGCTTCTACGAGACGCCGCCCCGCCTGCTCCTCAAGGCCCGCGCGTTGGGGCTGGACCTGGACAAGAAGCAGAAGCAGGGCGTGGTCGACATCCTCTGGCACCCGCCCACCGAGCGCCTCCTGGATGGGCTCGGCCACAAGCTGCTCGGGGCGGTGCGCGAGCGGGGCGTGAAGCGGCTCTTCATCGACGGGGTGGATGGCTTCCTGCAGTCGGCGACCCATCCCGGCCGCATCAGCCACTTCCTCGCCGCGCTCACCAACGAGCTGCGGGTGCTCGGGGTCACCACCCTCTACACCAGCGAGCTGCAGGAGATGTACAGCCAGGAGGTGAAGCTGCCCATCAGCGGCATCTCCAGCCTCGTGGAGAACATCTTCTTCCTGCGCTTCGTGGAGCTGCGCTCGAAGCTGCACCGGATGCTGTCCGTGGTGAAGGTGCGCGACAGCGACTACGACTCCTCCTTCCTGGAGTACCGCATCACCTCCCGGGGCATCGAGCTCGCCGACACCTTCCAGGGCGCCGAGTCCGTCCTCACGGGTGATGCGAGGGCGGTCTCCCCGCCCAGGCGCAAGAAGGGCCTGCTCAAGAAGCGGAGCCGCTAGCCGTGAAGACGCTCCTCGTGGTGGACGATGAGGCCGGCATCACCGAAGCGCTCAACGACTTGTTGAGCGAGGAAGGCTTCCACGTGCTCGTCGCCCCCAACGGCCGGGTGGCCCTGGAGCGCATGGCGGAGAGACGGCCGGACCTCGTCCTGCTCGACTACATGATGCCGGTGATGGATGGGCGCGAGGTGCTCCTGGCGCTCCAGGGCGAGGCCGGGACGCGGGACATCCCCGTGCTCATGATGAGCGCCGTGCCCCGCGCCAGCCTGCCCGTGGACTGCAAGCCCACCGCCTTCCTGCGCAAGCCCTTCACCATCGACCGGCTGCTCCTGGAGGTGCGCCGGTTGCTCCCCGGGGGACCTGGGAAGTCATTTGAGTGATGGACCTGGGGGAGCAGGTCATGGATGCTCGCGAGGCCGTCCCGGGTTGGGAGTAGGGGAGGATGGCACGCACCCGGGAGGGCTTCTTGGAAAACAATCAGCACCGCATCGCGCTGTTCCTCGACTTCGAGAACCTGGTGACGAACACCGGGTTCACCGCCGGCAACTTCGACCTGCAGCCGGCGATGGACCGTCTGCTGGAGCGGGGCAAGGTGGTGTTCCGCCGGGCCTACTGCGACTGGTCTCGCTTCAAGGAGGCCAAGGGCAACCTGCACGAGTTCGGCGTGGAGCTCATCGACGTGCCGCCCTCGACGCGCTCGGGGAAGAACGGGGCGGACATGCGCCTGGTCATCGACGCGCTGGAGCTGTGCTACGCGCGCGAGCACATCGACACGTTCGCCATCGCCTCGGGAGACAGCGACTTCTGCCCGCTGGCGTACAAGCTGCGCGAGAATGGCAAGCAGCTCATCGGGCTCGCGGTGAAGGAGGCGACGAGCCCCCTCTTCGTGAAGGCGTGTGACGAGTTCATCTACCTGAGGCCGCGCACCCGGGCCGAGAAGGACAAGGAGAAGGAGAAGCGCGCCCACGAGCACGAGGAGGCCGCGAAGGGCCGCGGCGGCAAGCACGGCAAGGGGCACGGGGAGAAGCAGGGGAAGGAGCAGGCGCAGGGCTCCAAGGGCAAGGCCGAGGGCTCGAAGACCGAGGTGCCGGAGAGCGTGGTGGAGGTGGTGCAGCGGCTGCTGGCGCGGACGACGGGGACGCTCAATCCGTCCCTCATCAAGGAAGCGCTGGTGCGCAAGGAGCCGGACTTCGACGAGCGGGACCACGGCTTCTCGTCGTTCACCAAGCTGCTGTCGGCGCTGGAGCACGAGGGAGTGCTCAAGCGGGTGCAGCAGGGCCGGCAGTGGTACGTGGTGGCGCCGGACGCGGCGCCGCTGGAGCCGGTGCCCGAGCCGAAGGGCCGGGGCCGGGCCGCGCGTCCTTCCGCGGAGGAGGAGGACGAGGAGGAGGTCTACCCGGATCCGGTGGACGACTTCTAGGTCACGCCTCCAGCACCTCCGAGAGGCTGTTGGCGGAGAGGGCCCGCTCGAGCCAGCGCTCGAGCGTGGCCATGTTCGTGCACTTCAGGATGCGTTGGCGGGACTGCTTGTCCAGCTCTCCCGCCGAGCCTCTTCCAGTCTCGCGAAGCTACGGGCTCTTCTTCTCCGTGCGCGTCTTCTCGTGGGCCTCGATGCGCTGCTTGAAGTCCTCCATCAGCTCATTGGGGATGGGAATCGAGAGGTTGTACTGGGCGATCTTCCAGGTGCCTCCGTCCTTCACGAGCACGCCCGAGCCGCGCGCCGGGCCCATGTTGGGCGTGGAGAGCGCCTCGTCGAACCAGGCCACCGCGCCGTCCTTCGAGAAGCTCACGTGGCGGGACACGGAGGTGAAGCTCCAGGCCTTGCCCTTGGAGAAATAGGGCTTCGCCCACCCGCGGAACTCATCGCGCGTCCAGCGCTCGGTGGCATCCGTGCCGAGGAAGACGGCGTCGGGCGTGAGGTGGCCGAAGTAGCGGGCCTCGTCCGCCTGGGCGGCGGCCTTGTGCCAGTCGTCGAGCACGGCGTTCACGGCGGCCGTGGGCGTGGCGGGCGTTGCCGTCCTGGGCGTGACGGTCAGCAGGGTGAGGCAGAGCAGGGTCAGGGTGGACATGGGCGCCATGAGCGCGCGGAGGACGGAGCGGGTCAAGCCGCGCGTGCCCCCGGCAGGTGGGCGCTCCCTTCACTCCGGGAGCGCCTTGCCCGTGGTCTTGTCGGGGAAGGTGCGCCGGTGCGTCCCTTGTCGTCGAGTGCCCGGGTGGGGGATCGTGGAGACGTTGTCCAGGAGACCCTCCATGGCCCCGAATCCCTCGCCCCAGACGGCTGGGCGCGTCGCACCCGTGCCCACGAAGCAGACCGCCCGGGATGTCATCAACATCGTGGTCATGGTGGGCGGCACCGTGGATCCGATCAACAGCGATCCCAAGGCCCGCTCCGCCAGCTACCGCAATCCCAAGGTTGCTCCGCCGCCGGATCCGAACGTGAACAACGATTCGGACTGGTACTGGGGGGACAACAAGTTGCTCCGCGACGAACTGGAAAAACTCCAGAAGAAGTACCGCAACCTGCACCTCTTCGTCGCCCATGGGTGGACCGGCGACAACTCGCCCACCAACCGGCGCATCGCCGGGTCCTACCTCGCGGACCGGTTGTGCGGAGGCAATGGCGAGAAGGCCTACTACAAGGGCTTCCTGCACAGCGAGGTGTCCATCCACCTCATCGGCCACTCCCACGGCGGCAACGTCATCAACGAGTTCACCCACCGGGCGGCCACCTCCAAGCAGTGGCCCAAGCAGTGGAAGATTCGCAGCATCACCTATCTGTCCACGCCCTTCTTCAAGCGGTTGCATCCGGTGGACACCGGCGCCTTCCACAAGGACTGCCGCATCCACAATGTGTACTGCAAGTACGACCTGACCCAGCGTGTCATCGCCGACTTCTCGCTCCACCCTCTCAATGACGTACTCAAGCAGGTGTGCGCCTCCGAGCTCGTGGAGCAGATCGCCGGGGTGAAGTTCGACACGGGACTGCTCCAGCGCGCCATGCTGTCCGTGGATGTGCAGCTGAAGGGACGCAAGTGGTACGTGCCCGATCCCAAGCTGCTGATGGACGCGGAGGAGGCCAAGAAGCTCTACGACGGGGTGCTCGCCACCTTGAAGCAGGTCCACGCCGTGTTCGACAAGGCGCGGGAGATCGTTGACAGGTTCAACCAGGGGATCGACTACCCGGTACCCAAGGAACTGGATGCGAAGCTGACGAAGCATCGTCAGGTGATGAGCGATACGCTCGCCTCGAAGTTCCGTCTCCGGCTGGACGAGATCGAGCGGGGGCTGGACAAGACGGAGAAGGCCTTCCAGGCCCGTCGCAAGAGCGGCAAGTTTCCGCACCAGGGCTTCTTCGATGACCTGCACATCACCGCGTTTCTCCAGCCGCTGGTCCGGTTCCTCTCGGTGGATCGCACCAGCCTGAGGGGGCCGTTGTGGGACCTCGTGTACGAGCTGCTCAAGGATCAGGTTCACGAGTTCGACAACACGGAGACCAGTCCCGTGGCCCAGCTCCGGGGGACACCGTTCGCGGCTCGCATCGTGGACCTGCCCATCACGGAAAAGGACAAGTTCTTTGTCACAGGGCGGGATGCCGCCTTCGACAAGTTCATCTCGCGGCTGGAGGGCATCGAGGACCGCTTGACGGAGTCCCTCTCCCAACACGCGGTGATGGATCTGCTCTTCACGCTCATTGCCCAGATGGAGCCGCTGCGGACCGCGGTGTCGAAATGGGCGACCGCAGTGGACTGGTACGAGGGCATGTTGCGCAGTGAGGCCTGGGTGAAGTCGAAGCTGGGAACCCAGACCGATGCGGACAAGCTGGTGCTGCGGTTCGTGCAGATGCTGGAGAGCTATGCGCTCATCTTCAAGGACCGGGACTGCGGGCCGATGCAGGTGGATGATCCCAGGTTGAATGAGGAGGGTAAACCCACGCTGGGCAGCCTCCCCTATTTCGCGATCACCGCGCACTCCACCAGTCGCGTGCAGTTGTATCCGAAGGTGAAGATGGCCCTGGAGGGCCAGTTCGATACCCTTCCGCGAGCGGGGCGCTGAGCGGCCTCGTGCCGCTCAGCGGGGACGGATGGGAATGCACTGCCCCACGGAGCCCTTTGCGCACTTGCTGTAATCGGTCCAGGTTGCGCCCGACAGCCGTGCATCTGTCAGGTCCGCCCCGTCCAGGTTGGACAGTTCCAGGTTGGCGTCGCGAAGATCGGCGCCTCGAAGAATGGCGCCCTCGAAGTTGCAATTGGCCAGCGTGGCGGCGCGCAGGTTGGCTCCCGAAAGGTCCGCGCGCATGAGGAGCGCGCCTCCGGCGGGGACGTGATAGAAATTCGTCTTCTTCGAGCGGCGGTAGTGCCCGTCCGGTCCGTGCAGTCCGCTATCCTCCAAGTTGATGCCGCGCAGGTTGGCGCCCTCGAAGTTGGCGGACTCGCGGGTGACGGTGTTGCGCAAATCCACCCCTTCGAGGTTGGCGCCCTGGAACTGTGTGTTCCACAACCGGGTATCGTCGAGCCGAGCCCCGCGCAGGTCCGCTTGCCGCGCATCCGCTCCCTCCAGGCCGGCGGCTGTGAGGTCGGCGTTGCGCAGGTTCGTGCGAGACAGCTTCGCGCCCAACAGCCGTGCCCCTTTGAGGCGGGCGCCCTCAAGGTTCGCTCCCTCCAGGGAGGCGTCCGTCAGGTCACATCCCTCGCACTCGCGCGTCTCCAGCAGCCGCCGGACGGTCTTCTCGCGCTCGCTGAGGCACCCGGTGAGGGTGGGGCCCAACAGGAGGACGAGGGGGAGGAATCGGCCCAGGCGCATCGGGTGTCGCATGGCCCGGACTCTACCCGGTCCCTCCGTGTGCCGCTTGAGGACCCGTGACTTCCGGCCGGGTGGCGCATGCTCCTTCGCTCGCTCACTGGGCTTTCAAGATGTGAGCGGGTGCGTGCCGCTCAGCGGGGGCGGGTGGGACGGCACTGTCCCACGGAGCCCTTGGCACACGTGCTGTAGTCAGTCCAGGTGGCGCCCGACAGCTTTGCATCCGTCAGGTCCGCCCCTTCCAGGTTGGACAGTTCCAGGTGGGCGTCGCGCAGATCGGCACCTCGAAGAATGGCGCCCTCGAAGTTGCAATTGGCCAGGGTGGCGGCTCGCAGGTTGGCTCCCGAAAGGTCCGCGCGCATGAGGAGCGCGCCTCCGGCGGGGACGTCGTAGAGATACCTCTTTTCGGAGCGGCGGTAGGGCCCGTTAGAGCCATACAGGCCAGACTCCTCGAGGTTGATGCCGCGCAGGTTGGCAGCCTCGAAATTGGCGGACTCTCGGCGGACGGCGTTGCGCAGATCCACCCCTTCCAGGTTGGCCCCCTGGAACTGTGTACTCGTCAGGCGGGTGTCATCGAGCCGGGCCCCGCGCAGGTCCGCCTGCCGCGCCTCCGCCCCCTCCAGCCCGGCGGCTGTGAGGTCGGCGTTGCGCAGGTTCGCGCGAGACAGCTTCGCGCCCGATAGTCTCGCCCCCTTGAGGCGAGCGCCCTCGACGTGAGATCGCACCCCTCGCACTCGCGCGTCTCCAGCAGGCGCCGGACGGTCTTCTCGCGCTCGCTGAGGCACCCGGTGAGAGTGGGGCCCAGCAGGAGCACGAGGCGGAGGAGCCGGCCGAGGCGCATCGGATATCGCATGGACTCGGAGTCTACTCCGCCCCCCATGTGCCGCTTGAGGACCCGTGACGTCGGCCGGCGGAGGGCTCACGGCTCTCGCAGGATGAGCAGCCCGCGCCAGGAGTCCGCCACGTAGAGGTAGCCATCACCGGGGACACGGATGCCAAAGGCTCCGCTGAAGTAGAGCCCCGGGTCCTCGTCCCGCTCGCGCCAGGTGTTGTAGTGCGCCACCTGGGTGGGCTGCGTGGGGTTGGAGACGTCCAGCACGCGCACGCCCTCCTGGTACCAGGCCACGTAGAGCTTCTTGCCCACCAGCACCAGGTTGTGGATGGAGATCTCCCGGCGGAGCTGGAACGAGCCGAGCTTCACGATGTTCGCGGGGTCCGTGACATCGAGCACGCGCAGGTGCGCGCCCGGGCCCTCGCCGCCCTCGAAGGCGATGGTGCGGCCCCCGAAGGTGCCCACCGCGTTGGCGTGGCTGTACGGGTGGTCGGGGTGCTTGAACACGCCGAGCGTACGGATGTCGCTCGGGTTGCTCACGTCCGCCACCACGTAGCCGTGGCCGGCGTAGTTGACGTACAGCCGGTCCCCCGTGGCGAACATGTCGTGCGGCAGCCCGCGGTAGGGCGTGTAGCGGTTGAGCTCGACGGGCTCGAGGGGATTGGTGATGTCGAAGATGAGGACGCCCGAGGTGGACGCGGCGTAGAGCCGGTTGCCGTCGACGAAGACGGTGTGGACGTTGATGTTGCCGGGCAGGTTGCGCACGAGCTTCGGGTCCGCCGGGTTGCTGATGTCGAAGACGTTCACGCCCTTGGTGGAGCTGGCCACGTAGAGCGCGTCCCCCTGGGCCCACACGCCATTCCAATAGGCATCCCCCGTGAGTTGAATCGTCTTCACCTTCACGGGCGCGGCCTTGTTGCTCACGTCGAAGACGGTGAGGCCGCCGGGCTTGCCCAGCTCGACGATGGACACCACGTAGGCGTGGCCCCGGGTGACGTAGACGTCCGCCGGGTAGCCGATGTCCACGGGGTTCTCGGAGACGAGCTCCAGGCCGGAGGCCTCCGTCTCCCCGGCGCGCCAGGCCATCCGCTGGGCCTTGAAGGTCTCCGTGTAGGCGAGCTTTCCGTTGCGGCAGACGGCCGTGCAGCCGGTGAACCCGGGGGCCTGGGGCGCCTCGCAGGTGGCGAGCATCGTGGTCCACCTGGTGCCGCTCGAGGAGGTTCGGGTGCTGGAGTAGAAGCGGGCGTTTCCGTCGCTCGCCTGCCCGGTGATGGGGCGGCCTCCGAAGTACTGGGTGCCGCCGTCACCGCGCAGGTGGAGGCTGGTGGCGTCGAAGAGCGGGACGTCGTCCGTGCGGGTGGTCAGCAGGTACGGGCCGTCGGTGCCCGCGTTCGCGAGCGACTCGCGGTCACACGCCGAGAGATCGAAGAGGCTGAAGTCGATGCAGTCCGTCCCCAGGGCGGCGGTGACGGTGCAGGGCGCGAAGGCGCCCGTATCCGGCCACGTGTTGCCCATCTCCTCGAGCGGGACGTAGCCGCCATCCCACTCGTAGCCCGTGCCGGCGTCGGGAGTGGCGGCGTCCGGCGAGTCCGTGGGCCCCGCCGGGCGGGTGCAGCCGAGGAGGGTGAGACCGCAGGTGAGCAGCGCGCTCCAGGTGAGGCGATTCCAGGTCATGCGGACGGCTCCCGGGGTGAGAGGGGCTCGCATGGTCCGGGAGGCGTGCGCCCCCGCGCAATCGGGGAGACCCACCGGGTGGGCATTCACCCAGGCCCGTTTGAAGCCAGACGCGAAGCCTTCAGCCGGGCTTCACCGCGAGGCGTCGGGACGGAAGCGCCGCTCGATGCGCGAGCGCAGCAGCTCGAGGACTTCCTTCTCGGAGGTACCGGCCTCGGGGGACAGCTTCAGGGTGATGGCGCCCCGGGTGACGAGCGCCTCGGGCTCGAGCACCTTGCCGCGCTGCTCGAGCCGCAGGTGCGCGGGCGCCAGCTCCACGCCGTAGGGCTGGAGGTACAGGTCCACGAAGCGCTGGAGGAGCTGCGCGGGGGTGAGGGCCTCGCGCTCCTCGGGCAGCAGCTGGAAGCCGATGGTGGTGCCGGCCAGCCGCACTCCCTGCTCGACGATGGTGCCGAGCCGCAGCGCATGGGGCAGCAGGGCTTCCTGGCCCTCGGAGCGGCTGTAGAGCCAGTAGCTCTTCTGCACGTGGGCGCACAGCGGGCACAGCATGCCGTTGAGCTCGTCGAGCCCGCGGGTGCGCAGGAGGTGCTGGAGGAGCACCTCCTCGCCGCAGCGCTTGCACTGCTCCTGGGGGCCGAGGACGGCGAGCACGGAGCGGCCGCGCTCGGCCACGTCCTCGCGCTGGAGGGCCAGGGGCACGGCGGCGAGCAGCTCCGCGTCGCGCAGCTGGAGGCCGAAGCGCACCTCCTTCTTCATCACGCGCATGCCGAGCTCCAGGTGGCGCGGCAGCCGGGTGAGGGCCTGGTCGTAGGTGGGCGCCTCCGGCATGTCCAGCTCGCGCAGCAGCTCGTAGCGCTCGGCCCAGGCCTCGGTGGAGTCGAGCCCCGGAGGTGGACGGCCGGCGGCCTCGGCGAAGAAGGCCATGAGGGTGAGGGCCACCTGCCAGGGCTCCTGGGTGACGGCGTCCTCGAGGCGGCGGGCGAGCTCGCGTGCGGCGGGGGTGGCACGCTGGCGCTCGAGGCGGAGCACGCCCTGGCGCACCAGGGGGCTCTCCTGGACGGGATCAAAGGCGCGGAGCTTCCGCCCCTTCACGTTCTCGGCGAGCGTGGACATGCGCTTGTTCCTCAGGGAAGTCAGTGTGCGCGCGGCGCGCTCGAGCTGGCGCATGCGGGCGCGGGCATCCTGGGCGAGCCCCTGCAGCTCCTCGTCCATCTCCGCGCGCGTCTCGGCGAGGTAGTCGCGGCCCTCGGCCTCGCGGCGCCTGGCCTCCTCGTGGAGGCGGGCGGTGGCGGTGGCGCGGAGGCTCTCGCGCTGCTGGCGCAGGGAGTGGACGGCGGTGGAGAGGATGCGGATGCGGCGCTCGAGGTGGGCCAGGCGCTCGTCATCGGTGAGGTTGCCGGGCGCGGTGTCCCCGGCGCCCACCTTGGCGGCGATGAGCTCGAGGGTGGTGCGGTCCCCGGCCTCGTAGGCCACGTTGACGCGGGCCATGAGGGAGTCGAGCCGCGTGCGCTCCTCCTCGGACTGGGCGAGGTCCGGGTGGAGCAGCCGGGCCAGCCGGCGGTGGAGCCGCTTGAGGGCCACGGCCTCGTCCTCGCGCTCGGCCTGGAGCTCCTCCCCGGTGGGCGAGTCGTCCTCCGCGGGCTCCTCGTCCTCGAACGAGTCCTCGTCCTCCTCGTCGTCGAAGGAGGCGCGTTTCGAGGGCTCCTCGGAGGCCTGGCGCGCGGAGGTGCGGGGCGGAGCGGAGCGCTCGGGGGGCTTGTGGGGATCAGACGAGGGGAGGGCGGGCTGCTCGAGGAGGCGGGTGAGGGCGGAGGCGGCGTCCTGGAGGTTGCGGAGCCGGCGCAGGAGACGCTCGGAGCGGCTGACCTCCTCGAAGGAGGCGGAGAGGGAGTCCTCGTAGGCGCGGGAGAAGCGCTGCAGCTCGAGGCCGAGCGAGTCGAGCTCGGCGTCGAGGGAGTCGATCTCGGCGAGGAGCTCCTGGAGGCGGAGCTCGGCGCGGCGCAGGGGCGACTCCTCGGGGGGAGGCGCGACGCGGAGCAGGGCCGACTCGGGAGCGAGCGGTGCGGTCGACGAGGAGGACATGGCGCGGGGGAGACAGGGTAGCGCGAGGGCGGGGTGATCGCCCGGAAATGTCCCGAGCGCAAGGAGACGCCTGCCTGTCCTGGGGGCGGGCGGTCAAAGCTCGGGCCGCGGAGGGCCGAGTCCCATGGGGTCCCAGGTGTACTCCTCGGTGGGGAGCAGCTTCATGTTCGTCAGCTGGTGCCGCTCCACGAAACGGACGAAGCGCTCGGAGACGATGGGGTTGCCGGGCATGCCGCGGGCGAAGAAGACATCCTCGCCACGCCACTGCTCCAGGGTGAAGCCATGAATGGAGGGCACGTTGGTCTCCCGGCACCAGTCGCAATCGATGGGCTTGTGGCGCCGGACGCGGCTCCTGGCCTCATCCACCGCCGCGCCGCCGAAGATGGGGACCGTGTGGAAGTAGGGAGGGGGGA
>NZ_DBNGVP010000228.1:0-19790 GCF_057119385.1 Archangium sp.
GCAGCTTCAGCTCGTCCGCGTAGATGACCTCCAGCCGCCCGTCATCCTCGAAGTCGAACGTCGTCGACGTCGTCTTTCCCGAGCTGTACTCCTGGATGGGGAACGTCCACTTCACCGTCCCGTCCGCCCCGTACACCGTGTAGTTCCAGTCTCCCGCCAGGCCGATCTCCAGCTGCCCGTCCCCATCGAAGTCGCCAATGTTGGGCGCGCCACCGTGGCCCGCCTTGTCGTGCAGCGGCAGGTCCGTTCCCGTCAGGTGCACCTCGCGCGTCCACAGCAGCGCGCAGTTGTCGTCCAGCAGGCTCACCCGGCCGTGCGTCGCCTCCAGGCTCTTGCCCACCACGACGATCTCCCCGGCCGCGTCCCCATCGAAGTTGCCCACGGCGGCGAAGCCGTGCGGAATCTCCGTGTTGGCACACTTGAGCGTGCCATCGTGCCGGTACACGGAGCGGCCGTTGACCACCTCCTGCTTGCCGTCCTGGTCGAGATCCACCGCGAAGGACACCGGGCCGGTGAACAGCGCGCCGCCCATGCCGTCCGAGCCCACCCACTTCAGGACGCCCGTGTTGCTGTAGACGCGGTTGCCGTCGAGGATCTCCACGGCGCCGTCCCCATCCAGGTCCGCCAGCGAGGGGCCGCCCCACTCGTTGTAATCGTTCGCGTCCGGGGACGAGCGGAACTTGAAGGTGCCGTCGTTCTCGAAGCAGATGATGCCGCGGCCACTCTCGGGGATGCCGCAGATCTCCACGGCGCCGTCGCCGTCGATGTCACCCGCGGCGAGGCTCGCGGCCGGCTTCACGCGATAGGCCGGGTTCTCGACCGTCCACAGCTCCGCCCCGGTGCTGCCACTGACGGCGCGCAGCACGCCGTTGGCGTTGCCGTCGTAACCGTTCCGGTAGGCGGTGTTGTAGAAGTCGCCGTCGAAGGTGCTGAAGACGATGTCCGGAGTGCCATCCCGGTTCACGTCCACCACCACCGGCTGCATCATCACCTGCTTGTGCGTGGGGAGCACCGGGCTGCCCGTCCAGGCCCACTGCAGCTCGGGCTGGAAGTTGGCCGTGAACGGCGGCTTCACCTCGCACCGCTCCGCCAGATTGCCCGTGCCGCGAACGGTGGGCTGCTGCTGCGAGTCCGTGGTGTTGCACGCGCTCCCCGTGGCCAGCGCTACCAGCGCCACGAAGAACCGCCCACGTCCCTCACCCCTCCACCGCGCGAACCCCTGCGTGCCGCGCTTGAGCTTCATGTCTGCCTCTCTCCTTCTGCCTTCGGGTCTGGCCTGAATCACACCACCATCCAGACGACTTTGACGGTGCGGCCCCGGCTGGATCCCGAAGCGGAAACCGGAAGAACCGTGAATACCGACACATGCGGAATAGCACACTGTTCGGATTCATGTCCGTCAGAATTATCCATTCTGGATAGACAAACATGCTGCGAAGGAGTGCCAGACCCGACAGGGACGCAGAAAGGCAGACATCTGCCGACTCAATGATTCTCAGACAACAAGAAGACGAGACTCGCCGGAAAACAAAAAGCCCCAGGTTCCGGAGAACCCGAGGCCTTTGTCTGGGTGACACGGGCGAAGCCTACGCCGCCTTGGACGGCTCCGGGGACATGTAGTCCTCGATCGGCGGGCACGAGCACACCAGCTTGCGATCGCCCAGCACGTTGTTCAGCCGTCCCACCGACGGCCAGAACTTGTGATCGGCCACCCACGGCGCCGGGAAGGCCGCCTGCTCGCGCGAGTACGGACGGTTCCACTCTGGCGCCGTCATCACCCGCGCCGTGTGCGGCGCGTTCTTCAGGACGTTGTTGTCCCTCGGCGCCTTGCCCTCCTCCACCTCGCGGATCTCCCCACGGATGGCGATCAGCGCGTCGCACAGCCGATCGATCTCCGCCTTGGACTCGCTCTCCGTCGGCTCGATCATCAGAGTGCCCGCCACCGGGAACGACACCGTCGGCGCGTGGAAGCCGTAGTCCATCAACCGCTTGGCCACGTCCTCCACCTCGACACCCGCCGTCTTCTTCAGGTGCCGCAGGTCCACGATGCACTCGTGCGCCACCCGGCCCCGCTTGCCGCGGTAGAGCACCGGGTAGTGCTCCTGCAGCCGCTCGGCGATGTAGTTGGCGTTGAGGATGGCCAGCTTCGTCGCCTTCGTCAGGCCCTCGGCGCCCATCATCGCGATGTACATCCACGAGATGACCAGGATGCTCGCGCTGCCCCACGGCGCCGCGGACACCGCCCCGATGCCGTCGCTGCCGCCGGTCGCGATGACCGAGTGCCGCGGCAGGAACTTCACCAGGTGGCTCGCCACGCAGATGGGACCCATGCCCGGGCCGCCACCGCCGTGCGGGATGCAGAACGTCTTGTGCAGGTTGATGTGGCACACGTCCGCGCCAATGTTCGCCGGCGACGTCAGCCCCACCTGCGCGTTCAGGTTCGCGCCGTCCATGTACACCTGCCCGCCGCGCTCGTGCACGATGGCGCAGATGTCCTTGATCTCCTCCTCGAACACGCCGTGCGTGGACGGGTAGGTGACCATCAGGGCGGCCAGCTTCTCCTTGTGCTCATCCGCCTTGGCGCGCAGATCGCCCAGGTCGATGTTGCCGCTCTCGTCGCACTTGACGACCACCACCTGGTAGCCCGCCATCACCGCGGTGGCCGGGTTGGTGCCGTGCGCCGAGGACGGAATCAGGCACACGTTGCGGTGCCCCTGGCCCCGGTTCTGGTGGTACGCGCGGATGACCAGCAGGCCCGCGTACTCGCCCTGGCTGCCCGCGTTGGGCTGCAGCGACACGCCCGCGAACCCGGTGATGCTCGCCAGCATCTGCTCCAGCTGCTCGAAGAGCACCTTGTAGCCCGCCGCCTGCGAGCTCGGCGCGAACGGGTGCAGCTTGCCGAACTGCGGCCACGTCACCGGAATCATCTCCGCCGTGGCGTTGAGCTTCATGGTGCACGAGCCGAGCGGAATCATCGAGTGCGTGAGCGACAAGTCACGCGACTCGAGGCGGCGGATGTACCGCAGCATCTCCGTCTCGGAGTGGTAGCTGTTGAAGACCTGGTGCGTGAGGTACGGGCTGGTGCGGCGCAGGCCCTCGGGGATGGTGCTCTGCACGTCCTTGCCCAGCTCCTCGAGCGTGAAGCCCAGGGGCTTGCCCCCGGCGAACACGGAGAGGATGGCCTCCACGTCGGACGGACGGGTGGCCTCGTCGAGGCTCAGGCCGATGGCCCGCTCGTCGATGCGGCGGAAGTTCATCCCCTTGGCCTCGGCGGCCGAGAGCATTCCGCGGATGTGCGGCGGCGCCGTCTCCACCCGGAGGGTGTCGAAGACGTTCTCGTAGTTGGCGCCGTAGCCCAGCTTGCGCAGGCCGCGCGCCAGCAGCACCGTCAGGCCGTGCACGCGCTCGGCGATGGCCTTCAGGCCCCGGGGCCCGTGGTACACCGCGTACATGCTGGCCATGATGGCCAGCAGCACCTGCGCGGTGCAGATGTTGCTCGTGGCCTTCTCGCGGCGGATGTGCTGCTCACGCGTCTGCAGCGCCATGCGCAGCGCGCGCCGGCCCTGGGCGTCCTCGGACACGCCGATGATGCGGCCCGGCATGACGCGCGTGTACGCGTTCTTCGTGGCGAAGAAGGCCGCGTGCGGACCGCCGTACCCCATGGGCACGCCGAAGCGCTGGGCGCTGCCCACCGCCACGTCCGCGCCGAACTCGCCCGGCGGCGTCAGCATCGTCAGCGCCAGCAGATCCGTGGCCACGATGAACAGGCCGTTGGCCGCGTGCACCTTCTCGCCGAAGGCGCGGTAGTCGTGCACCACGCCGTCGGTGGCCGGGTACTGCACCAGCGCGCCGAAGTACTTCTTGGCGCCCAGGTCCACCGTGCGGTGGTCCCCCACCACCACCTCCACGCCCAGCGGCTGGGCGCGGGTGCGCACCACTTCGAGCGTCTGCGGGTGGCAGGTCTCGGAGACGAAGAAGGCGCCCCCGTTGTCGTCACCCTTGGTGTGCAGCGCCAGGGCCATGGCCTCGGCGGCCGCGGTGCCCTCGTCGAGCAGCGAGGCGTTGGCCACTTCCATCCCGGTGAGGTCCATCACCATCGTCTGGAAGTTGAGCAGCGCCTCCAGGCGGCCCTGGGCGATCTCCGCCTGGTAGGGCGTGTACTGGGTGTACCAGCCCGGGTTCTGCAGGATGTTGCGGAGGATGACGTGCGGGGTCTGGGTGTCGTAGTAGCCCATCCCGATGAAGGACCGGAGCAGCTGGTTCTTCGACGCGATGGCTTCCAGCACCGCGAGCGCGTCGTGCTCCGAGTGGGCCACCGCCATCTTCAGCGGCTCCTTCGAGCGGATGGCAGCGGGCACCGTCTGGTCGATGAGCTCGTCCAGCGAGCCCACGCCCACGGCCTTCAGCATCCCGTGCAGCTCCTTCTCATCCGGGCCGATGTGCCGGTCAGAGAACGATTCCTGGTATTTCCAGTTCAAGGACATAGTTCGAGCACTCGCAGTGCGGGTGTGACGAAAAGACCCAGGTAACACCCAGGCCTCTTGCGTTCATTCAGACCCGGGGGACTTCAGGAATTCTTGAGCAGGTCCCCGTACGCGGAGGCGTCCATGAGGCCGGCCAGCTCCTTGCTGTCCGAGGGCTCGAGCTCGATGATCCACCCCGCCCCGTAGGGGTCGTTGTTGATCGCCTGGGGGTCGTTGGTGAGGGCGTCGTTCACCTTCACCACCTTGCCGGAGAGCGGGGAGTAGAGCTCCGACACGGCCTTGGTGGACTCGATGGCGCCGAACTGCTTGCCGGCGGTGACGGTGGCGCCCACCTTGGGCAGATCCACGAACACCACGTCACCGAGCGCCTCCTGGGCGTGGGACGTGACGCCCACCACCACGCGGTTGCCCTCGATGCGGGCCCACTCATGCTCCTTCGTGTACTTCAGGTTCTGCGGAATGTTGCCGGCCATGTCCGTGCTCCTCGGGTAGGGCTGCTCAGGGCTGGGGACTGCGTCAGGACTTCTTCCAGAAGGGGGTCTTCACCACGACGGCGGACACCGGACGGCCGCGGACCTCCACGTCGAACGTCGAGCCCTCGGCCGCCAGCTCGGCGGGCACGTAGCCGATGCCGATGGGCTTCTTCACCGAGGGGCCCAGGGTGCCGCTGGTCACCTCGCCCACCCGCTGCCCGTCCTTGAGGATGGGGTAGCCGTGGCGGGGGATGCCGGCGCCGGTCAGCTCGAAGCCCACCAGCTTGCGCTTCACGCCCTCGGCCTTCTGCTTCGCCAGCACGTCGCGGCCGATGAAGCCGCCCGCCTTGTCCAGCTTGCAGATCCACCCCAGTCCGGCCTCCAGGGCCGTGTGGGTGTCGTCGATGTCGTTGCCGTAGAGCGCGTACTTCATCTCCGTGCGCAGGCTGTCGCGGGCGCCGAGGCCGCAGGGCTTCACGCCGTCCTGCTGGCCCTCCTCGAGGAGCGCCTCCCACAGCTTCTCCGCGTCGCCGGGCGCGCAGTACAGCTCGAAGCCGTCCTCGCCGGTGTAGCCCGTGCGCGAGATGAGGCACTGCACGCCGGCCACCGGGCCCTCGGTGAAGCGGTAGGTGCCCACCTTGGAGAGGTCCGCCGGGGTCATCCGCTGCACCAGCGCCACGGCCTTGGGGCCCTGCACGGCGATCTGCGCGAAGTCGTCGCTGCGGTCCACCGGCTTCACGCCCTGGGCGTGCGCCTGCATCCAGGCGAAGTCCTTGTCCTTGTTGGACGCGTTGACGACGATGAGGATCCGCTCGGCCGAGAAGCGGTAGGCCACCACGTCATCCACGAAGCCACCCTGCTCATTGAGCAGCCCGGCGTAGACGGCCTGCCCGTCCGCGCACTTGGAGAGATCGTTGGTGATGAGCCTGTTGGCCGTCTCGAGGGCGCCGGGGCCGGTGAACTCGATCTCGCCCATGTGCGAGACGTCGAAGAGACCGACGGCATTGCGAACGGCCTCGTGCTCGGCGATGACGGAGGTGTATTGCACCGGCATGTCCCAACCGGCGAAATCCACCATCCTGCCGCCCAGCCTGCGATGGGCCTCGTTGAGGGGCGTACGCCGGGACATGTTCTTCTCTCCTGAGGGGGGTGAAAAAACGGCGCGGACTATAACCGCGCACCTCCCTCAATCAAGGCTCTCGGGGACCCCCCTGAAGCGTTCTAGACTGCTCGCGTCATGAAGATTCGTAATCGTTTGAATCCGTCCAACCCCTGCTTCTCCTTCGAGTTCTTTCCGCCGAAGACGGACGAGGGCACGGCCAACCTGTTGAGGACGCTGGAGGACCTGGCGCCCCTGGAGCCGGGCTTCGTGTCCGTCACCTACGGCGCGGGCGGCAGCACCCGCGACAGGACGGTGGAGCTCGTCACCCGCATCAAGCGCGAGACGGGCATCGAGGCCATGGCCCACATCACCTGCGTGGGCCACACGCCCGGCGAGCTGCGCGAGGTGCTGCAGCGGCTGAAGGACGCGAAGCTGGAGAACGTGCTGGTGCTCCGGGGAGATCCGCCCCAGGGCCAGACGGCCTTCGAGCCCGCGCCCGGGGGTTTCCGTCATGCCTCCGAGTTGGTGCGCTTCATCCGGGAGGAGGATTTCAACTTCTGCCTGGGCGGGGCGTGCTATCCGGAGGGCCACGTGGAGACGGCCTCGCGCGACGACGACCTGCGTCATCTCAAGGAGAAGGTGGACGCGGGCCTGGACTTCGTCATCACCCAGCTCTTCTTCGACAACGCCTTCTACTTCGACTTCGTGGAGCGGGCGCGCCGTATGGGCATCAACGTCCCCATCGTCCCGGGAATCATGCCCATCACCAACTACGAGCAGGTGCAGCGCTTCACCCGCATGTGCGGGGCCACCGTGCCCATGCGCCTGGGGCTGCAGCTCGAGCGGGTGAAGGATCAGCCCGAGGCGCTGGTGCAGCTGGGGGTAGCGCACGCCACGGTGCAGTGCATGGAGTTGCTGTCGCGCGGCGTGCCCGGCATCCACTTCTACACGCTCAACAAGTCACCGGCGACGCGGATGATCGTGAGCGCCCTGAGGGCCCGGACATGAGTGGACCTGGATTGAACGTCCCGCGGAGCGATCCGCGGTGGCTGGCGCTTCGGAAGCTGCGCCCGCCCGCGTTCATGTTGATGAACGTGGGCATCATCACCATCGCCTACGCCCTGGCCATGGGGGCCGTGCTGAAGGGCTGGCTGCCGGTGCCGGCGGATTTCGCCACCGCCCTGCGGGGGCAGACCGAGTGGGAGGCTCCGCTCAAGATGCTCGGGTCCATCGTGGCCGGCTCGCTGAGCATCGTGGGTGCGTGGAGCGCCTTCAACCTGCGCAGGTGGGCGCTGGTGATCGTGGGCGCGATCGCCGCCATCACCCCGCTCACCCCCGTCTGCTTCCTGGGCTTCCCCTTCGCCCTGTGGGCAATGTGGGTCCTCAGCATGCCCGAGGTGCGCCAGCGCTTCACTTGAAGTCCACGAGAGTTCCCGGCAATCCCTTCACGGCGGGCTTTCACTCCCGGGCCGCCGGACCTATTCTGCGCGCGCAACCGTACTGCTCACCGGGAGCCGTTCCTTGCAGCACCACTACGCGGACATCAATGGAGTCACCCTGCACTATGTGACGTACGGTGCGGGAGAGCCGATCCTCTTCATCCATGGGTTCCCCGAGTACTGGGGGGTCTGGAAGAAGCAGCTCAACGAGCTGGGCAAGGATCACTTCGTGGTCGCCCTGGACATGCGCGGCTACAACCTCAGCTCCAAGCCCAAGGAGGTCGAGGCCTACCATATCAAGCACCTCGTGGAGGACATTCGAGGGCTGATCCAGCACCTGGGGCTGAAGAAGATCTCCATCGTCTGCCAGGACTGGGGCGCGCTGCTGGGCTGGAGCTTCCTGCTGCGCCACCCGGACCTGGTGCACCGGTTCGTCACGCTCAACATCACGCACCCCGCCCTGTTCGATCGCGAGCTGCGCGAGAACCCCCGCCAGCAGCTGGCGGCCCAGTACATGCTCGTCTTCCGCTCGCCGCAGGCCGAGCCGCAGATCATGGGCGACGACTTCGCCTGGCCCAAGCAGGCCGTCTTCAATGACGCCCGGGCCCACGGCGCCATCCTGTCGGAGGAGGACACCTCCGAGTGGATCGCCGCCTGGCGGCAGCCGGGCACCATCACCTGCATGCTCAACTACTACCGGGCGGCGAAGATGGGGCCCCCGGACGGCGAGGGCCACCCGGGCGGCAGCAACCTCCTGGAGGGGCTCAAGCCGGAGCAGTACGTGGTGCAGACGCCCGTCCTCCTCATCCACGGCGAGCAGGACACCTACCTGCTGCCGGACGGCCAGCGCGGCCTGAAGGAGCTCGTGCCCAACCTGACCATCCACCGCATCCCGGATGGGACGCACTGGATCGCCCTGGAGAAGCCGCGCGAGGTCAGCCAGCTCGTGCGCGACTTCGTCCGCTCGTAGCCCCGCCCCGATGAGGAGGAGGAGTTCCCGGTTGTGTTGACGAGGGAGGACCGCCGCGATCTCGGCTGGCTCGGCCTGTGGGTAGCCGTGTACGGCCTCGCGTTCGCGCCGGTGCTCCACGCCGTCTACGGGCATGGGGGAGCGTTCTCCTCCTCCGCGCCCACCGCCCGGGTCCACGTCTCCTCCCCTGCCCCGCACGACGAGCGCACACCGCACTCGCACGGCCCCGCGGGCAAGCACGGGGAGCACCCCCCCAAGTCCGCCGGTCACACGCACGGGACCGGCAGTGTCGAGCACCTCCAGGCGGTGGCGCTGCCCTCGCTCGCCCTGCCCCCGTTCCGGGTGTTCTGGGTCGACATCGGCGCCCGGCACCTGGGACAGGAGCGCGCCCAGCCGGGTGAGCCGCTCCGCCCGACCGCGATGCCCCAGGCCCCGTAGGAGACACCGACGTTCCACGCCGGTCCGTCTTCTTCGTCCCCCCTGCTCGCATCGAGGTCGTTCCCCCATGCCGTCTTCTCGCGCGGCCCCCGTGGCCGTGATCGCCGCATTTGTGTCCGCTGTTCCCGCTTCCGCCCAGGAGCCGGCTCCCCCCGACGCTCCCGTGCTCGCCACCCCGGCCGAGCCCACCCCACCGGAAGCGCCCTTGCTTCCCCCGCCTCCGAGCCCCCCGCCCGCCGAGCCCGAGCCGGAGGGCCTCTCGCCCCGGCCACCCGAGGAGTCCTCGCGCATGCGGACGACGGTGACGGCGCGGCGGCCCTTCACGGCGGCCTCGTCCACCACGGTGCGGGACCGGGACTTCCTGCTGCGCCCCCACCCACGCCCGGCGGACATCCTCCAGGGGGTGCCCGGCTTCTACGTCGTGCAGCACGCGGGCGGCGGCAAGGCCAACCAGTACTTCCTGCGCGGCTTCGATGCGGACCACGGCACGGACGTGGCCCTCTCCGTGGACGGCATCCCCGTCAACATGGTGAGCCATGGGCACGGCCAGGGCTACGCGGACCTCAACTGGGTCATCCCCGAGCTCATCGAGCGCGTGGAGGTGCGCAAGGGCCCCTCCTTCGCGCAGGACGGGGACTTCGCCACCGCGGGCGCGGTGAACCTGGTGACCCGCCGTGACTTCGAGTCGAGCCAGCTCACCGTGGGCGGCGGCTCGTTCGACACCTGGCGCGGGCTGTTCATCGCCGCCCCCGAGGTGGAGGGCTGGAGCCCCGTGGTGGCCGGGCAGGTGTATGGCACCCATGGCCCCTTCCTCAATCCCGAGAAGCTGCAGCGCTACAGCCTCTTCAGCCAGGTGACGCGCCACGTGTCCCCCACTTCCACGGTGGCGCTGTCACTCACCTCCTACGGAAGCGGCTGGAACGCGAGCGGCCAGATTCCCCTGCGCGAGGTGAACGCCGGCAGGCTGGACCGCTTCGCCACGCTGAATGGCGCCGAGGGCGGCAACTCGCAGCGGCACAGCGCCCAGGCCACCTGGCGCACCCTCACCCGTGACGGCGAGGTGAACGTCATGGCGTACGCCGTGCAGTACCGGCTCAACCTCTACTCCGACTTCACCTTCTTCAGCCGCGACCCGGTGAACGGGGACATGATCGAGCAGGACGACCGGCGCACGATGCTCGGCTTCCACGCCTCGTACCGCTTCCGGCGCCAGTGGGCCGGCATCGGCTTCGACACCACGCTCGGCACGCAACTGCGCAGCGACACCATCGAGAACGGGCTGAGCTACGACAAGGACCGCGAGCGGCTGGAGCGCGTGGTGGACGCCAGCATCCGCGAGGGCAGCCTCGGGCTGTACGCCCAGGAGGACATCACCTTCACCCCCTGGCTGCGCGCGGTGCTCGGCCTGCGCGCGGACTCCTTCGGCTTCGACGTGGAGGACCGTCTCGAGGACCTGGCCACGCCCGGCACGAAGAGCTCCGGGGTGGAGCAGGCCGCCCGTGTCTCCCCCAAGGCGAGCCTCGTCCTCTCCCCGCTCCCCAATACCGACGTGTACCTCAACTACGGCCACGGCTTTCACTCCAACGACGCGCGCGGCGTGGTGCGCCAGCCCGAGCCGGTGACACCGCTGACCCGGGCGCGAGGGTACGAGCTGGGCGCGCGCACGCGGCTCTTCGAGCGGCTGGACGTGGCGGGCTCGGTGTTCCGGCTCGACCTGGACAGCGAGCTCGTCTGGGTGGGCGACGAGGGCACCACCGAGGCCCGCGGCGCCACCCGGCGCGAGGGCGTGGAGGCCGAGGCGCGGCTCAAGGTGCTCCCGTGGCTCTTCGCGGACGCGGACATCACCGTCACGCGCGCCAACTACGTGCGCAACGCCGGCAACGGGGACGCGGTGGCGCTGGCGCCCACGCTCATCCTCTCGGGAGGCGTGTCCGCGCGGCACCCGGGGGGGCTCTACGGACGGCTCGGCGTGCTGCACCTGGGCGACCGCCCGGCCACCGAGGACCGCTTCCTCACCGCCGAGGGCTTCACCCGCGTGGACGCCACACTGGGCTACCGGGGCTCCTTCTACGAGGTGAACCTGAGCGTGCAGAACCTGCTCGATACGGCCTGGCGCGAGGCCCAGTTCGCCAACGTCTCGCGGCTGCCCTCCGAGACAGGCCCGGAGAGCTGCCCCGCGGGAACCCGGCCCTCGGGCGACGCGGACGCGTTCGAGGGGTGCGAGGATCTCCACTTCACCCCGGGCGCGCCCTTCAACGCCCAGGCGAGTGTGAGCTTCTTCTTCTGAGCAGGGAAGATCCGGCGCTAGTACCGGGCCTTCTTCTTCGGCGCGGGGGCGGGCGGGGCCACGAGTGTGGACTCGTCGCGCCCCAGGCGGGCCTGCAGCCAGTTCACGAGGTTCGCGGCCCGGTCCTGGTCGTCCGGCCATTCGTCCACGAGCTCGGCGCGAGAAGCCGAACGCGAAGGGAGCCAGCATCAGGGTGAGGCAGCCCAGGTTGGCGATACGCATGGCCCCATCCTAGCGCGCCACCCGGGAGAAGCCTCTTCGCTACCCCACCGGGCGAGCGAGCAGCCTCCCCAGACACTACAGCGTGGCCTTCGCCGCCTCGAGCGTGTTGCGCATCAACATGGCGATGGTCATGGGCCCCACGCCCCCCGGCACCGGCGTGATGAACGAGGCCCGCTCCTTCGCCTTCTCGAACTCCACGTCCCCCTTGAGCTTGCCGTCCGGCATCCGGTTCATGCCCACGTCGATCACCACCGCTCCGGGCTTGATCCACTCGCCCTTGATCAGCTCCGGCACGCCCACCGCGGCCACCAGGATGTCCGCGTTGGCCACCTCGGCCTCCAGGTTGCTCTTGCGGTGGCACACCGTCACCGTGGCGTCCGCCGCCAGCAGCATCAGCGCCATGGGCTTGCCCACGATGTTGCTGCGCCCCACCACCACCGCCCGCTTGCCGGCCGGGTCGTACCCGATCTCCTCCAGCAGCCGCATGATGCCGAACGGCGTGCACGGCCGCGGCGCCGGCTTGCCCACCGACAGCATGCCCGCGTTCATCGGGTGGAAGCCGTCCACGTCCTTCTCCGGCCTCACCGCCGAGATGATCCGCTCCGCGTCGATGTGCTTGGGCAGCGGCAACTGCACCAGCACGCCGTGCACCGCGGGATCCTTGTTCAGCTTGTCCACCAGCGACAGCAGCTCGTCCTGGGTGATCTTGTCGTCCGGGTGCAGCTCCCAGGAGTTGAAGCCCACCTCCTCCGCCGCCTTCTTCTTGCCGGTGACGTAGATCTTCGAGGCGGGATCCTCTCCCACCCGGACCACCGTCAGTCCCGGCACCAGGCCGCGCTCGGCCTTGAGCTTCTCCACCTCCGCCTTCACCTCCGCCCTCACCCGCGCCGCCACCGCTTTTCCGTCGATCAACTGGGCCATAGCGCGGCGGACTCTATGCGAAACTCCCCCCCGGCAAGGGAGTGTAGAGACCGTGGCACCTGGAAAAGTTCTCGGAGCGATGCTTGGACTGGCCCTGGGTCTGTTGATCGGCGGACCCCTGCCCATCGTCCTGCTCGTGCTCGCCGGGCTCCTGGTCGGCCACCAGGTGGACGAGCTGAACCTCCTGCCCTCCGGCAAGGCGGAGCCGGAGAAGAGCGGCAAGCCCGTCGACACCCGCTCGCCCCAGGAGCTCGCCGCCCAGGACCACTTCGCCCGCCACCTGTGCGCCCTCTTCATCGAGGTGGCCCGCGCCGATGGAGACGTGGTGCGCGACGAGGTGCGCGTGGTGCGCGAGTACTTCGAGCAGCGGCTCAAGTATGGCCCCGAGGCGCTCGGGCTCGTCCGCCGCTACCTCAAGGAGCACCTCGCCCGCCCTCCGTCCCTCGAGCACGCCACCGCCGCGTGCCGGGACGAGCTCCCCTCCTCCGAGCGCCTGCTGTTGCTGGACGCCCTCTATGGCCTCGCGCTCGTGGATGGCCACCTCCAGCGCGCCGAGCAGGACACGCTGCGCCGGGTGTCCCAGGGGCTCGGACTGTCCGAGGAGGAGTTCCGCTCCGTCACCGCGCGCCACTTCGGAGATGGACAGGTGCACTACGCCCGGCTCGGCCTCACCCCCGAGGCCAGTGACGCGGACGTGAAGCGCGCCTTCCGCCAGCTCGCCGCCACCCACCATCCGGATCGCGTCGCCCACCTCGGCAAGGGCGCCGTCGAGCAGGCCTCCCGCCGCTTCCAGGAGATCCGCGAGTCCTACGAGGAGATCCTCCGGCTGCGCGGGAAGTGAGCCACGTGGGCGCCGTTGCCCCCTTCGACGCTCAGGCCTGCTTCCCCCGCCCGGTCATGTCGAAGAAGGAGGCCACCACCATGTAGGGCGCCGGCTCTCCGTCGCGCTGCACGGGCTGGGCATTGACGAGCAGCCAGATCAGGGAGCCATCGGGCCGGTGGATGCCCATGATCACGTTCCGCACCGGCCTGCCCGTGCGCAGCGCCACCATCGCCGGGTGCTCCTCGCCGGGGAAGTCCGAGCCATCCTCGTGGATGGCCCGCCACCGGGGATCCATCGAGGTGCGGCCCGACAGCTGGTCCACGGACAGGCCGAGGATGTGCTCGGCGCTCGCATTGGCGGTGATGATGTTGCCCTCGTTGTCCTGCACGACGATGCCCTCCCAGAGCGCGGCGAGGATGGTGCGGCACAGGGACTCCCCCTCCATGAGCGCCAGCGCCTCGGCGGCCGCGGCCTTCTGCTGTCCGGGCCACGCGGGGGTCTGGCTCCGGGCGTCCACCCCCTCCTCCTCCACCCGGCGCGGCAGCTCCACCGTGAAGGTCGCGCCCTTGCCCGGCTCGCTTCGCACGCGGATGTGGCCGCCCAACCGGGCCACGAGCTGCTGGCTGATCCACAGCCCGAGCCCCAGGCCGCCATAGTGGCGCTCGGAGACGGCCCGCTCGAAGCGCCCGAAGATGCGGGCCTGGTCCTCGGGGGTGATGCCGATGCCCTCGTCCCGCACGCTCACGCACACCCAGTCCCCCGGCAGGGCCCAGGCGCGGAGCTCGATGGGCCGGCCCTTGCCATACTTCGCCGCGTTGGACAGCAGGTTGGTCAGCACCTGCTCCAACCGCGAGCGATCCCAGTACCCCGATAGGGGGGACTCCAGCGCCAGCGACACGCGACAGCCCGCCTGCTCCAGCTCGGGCCGCAGGCGCCCCACCACCTCCTTCACCAGGGCCGGGAGGTCCATCTCCTGGCACACCAGGGCCAGGCGCCCGGAGGTGAGCCGTCCCACGTCCAGGAGATCATTCACCAGCCGCCCCAACCGCTCGCCCTGCCGCTGGCAGTTGGTGATCCACTTCGACAGGCGCTCGCGCTGGCCCAGGGCCTCGGCCTGGCGGGAGAGGTTCTGCAGCCCGAGCTTCAACGCGGTGAGGGGCGTGCGCAGCTCGTGCCCGGCGATGCCGAGGAACTCGTCGCGCAGGGCCACGGCCTGGCGGGCCTCGTGGTAGAGCCGCGCGTTGTCGAGGGCGGTGGCCGCATGGGCGGCGAACTCCCGGGCGAAGGTGCAGTCGTCCTGGGTGTAGACGCGATCCGGCGAGCCGAGCACCAGCACGTTGGTGACACGCTGGTGCGAGGAGATGGGGACGAGCATGACGGAGCGCAGGGCGAGCCGCTGGCGCACGTGCCACCACTCCGGACCCTCGTTGCCTTCCCAGAAGCCCGGCTCTTCCGTCTCAGGGATGCTCCGGGGCAGTCCCGTGCGGATGACGTCATGGAGGGGATGCGTCTGGGAGGCGTGGAAGTGCTGGAAGGCCCGGGCGAGCAGCGGCTCGAGCGCGGGCTCCGCGTGCGCCATGGACAGCACGCCGAGGGAGCCCTCCTCCCGGGAGCCGAGGAGGACGGCCATGCTGGCGAGCCCGGGAACGCACAGCCGGACGAGCATCTGGAACGTCTGCTCCGGCTCCAACGAGGAGGCCAGGGCCGCGCTGCTGTCCGCCAGGAAGCGCTGGGCCTGCATGGCGCGCGTGCGCGAGGTGATGTCGAGGAAGCTGGCGATGGCGCCGCGGGGCTGGTGTGCTTCATCGAGGAGCGGGGCCGCGGACGCGAGCAGCGAGGTGTGCCGCCGTCCCCGCACCTCGAGCTCGAGCTCCATGCAGGACACCTTCTCGCCGGTGGCGGCCGCCCGCTGCAGGGGCATCTCCTCGGGCCGCAGCTCCCGGCCCTCCCGCAGGACGCGCACGCCCTGGATGCGCTCGGACTCGGGCGCGCTGAGCGACACGTTGGTCTCCAGGGGGACCTCCAGCAGGCGCGCGAACCAGGCATTCTGCTGGACGTGCTGGCACAGGGGCTCCCTCGCGATGCCGACGCCCACGGGAAGGAGCTCCAGCAGGGTCTGGAGCTCGTCCTTCTGGCGCCGCAGCTCGAGGGAGAGTGCGTCGGCGCGCCGCTCCGCTTGCTGGAGGCGCTGCTCCAGCTCGCGAAGCCGGTCCGTCTCGAGGGCCCCCTCCGGCCGGGAGGCTCGCGCGAACGGACGCGAGCGGCAGGCGGAGCGGAGCCGGTACGTCTCGCACCGCACCGACAGGACATGGCCCCGCGAGTCGAAGACGGGCTCCAGGTGGGCCCGGAAGAGCGTGGATCCCTGGGGCCCGGACTCTTCCTGGGGAGGGAACTCGAACTCGAACCACCGGCCTTCCTCGCGCTGGAAGGCCAGCTCCATCTCTTCACGCCAATGCCGGACGAGCCGCGGGGGCATGCCGAGCTCCGCGTTCGTCCTTCCGATGAAGGAGGCGGCGGGCAGCCCGGTGACTTCCTCCACCCCGCGGTTCACATAGAGGTGGCGCAGCTCGCGGTCGAAGTGGGCCACGATGAGGGGGGACACGCCCTGGATGACCGAGCCCTCCGGCGGGGGCTCCACCATCCGCCCCCGGAGGAACCGGGTGCGTCCCAGGCGCTCCTGCTCCAACGAGAGCGCCATCCAGCGGGTGCGGCCATCCGCCGAGCGGGCACGGCAGCGCTCCTGGATCCGCGCGCCCCGGGCGGCGGCCCGGCATCCGGCGAGGAAGAGCTCCCGGTCGGGCGCGAACACCGTGCCGGAGAGGAAGCGCTCCTCCCCCAACCACTGCTCGCGAGGGAAGCCGAGGTTCCGGGCCTGCTCGTTCACCGACAGGCAGCGCAGGGTGCGCGCATCCGCCTCCCACTGGATGCTCCCGTCTCCTGCGAGCGGGCCTTGCCGGGCGTAGCGGGTCAGCATGAACGACTCCCCCTGTTCCTTGAAGAAACCGGGCGCTTCCGCCCCCTAGTCCCCCCTCTGCCCTCCCCCGTGGCGCCTCGGAGGCCGGAGCACCCGAGGCAGCGCCTTGCCCGCAGGGTAGATGAGGAATACCGCCGTCACCAGGGGGCCGGGCCGTTTGAGCACGAACATCACACGCTCTCCGTCGAACACCCGGGAGGGGTGCCACTTGTAGGTCCAAGCGCTCCACTCCAGTCTCGAGCACGAAGCGAGAAGAACGATGCCACAGTGGATTCAGGCCGGCCTGTGGGGAGGACTCGCGGGCAGTGCCCTGCTGCTGGGCGCGACGGAGGACTCGAGCAGTGGCCTGGCCATCGCCGTGGGGGCCCTGCTCGATGGCATCCCCGAGTCCATCGTCATCGGCGTGAGCCTCCTGTCGGGCAGTGGATCCGTGAGCCTCGTGGCGGTGGCCGCCGTCTTCCTCTCCAACGTGCCCGAGGGCCTCTCCTCCGCCTCCGGCATGAAGAAGTCGGGCCGCTCGAAGGGGTACGTCTTCGGCGTCTGGGGCGGCATCGCGCTCGTCTCCGCGCTGGCGTCCCTGCTGGGCTATGTCGTCTTCCGCGACGTCGCTCCGGGAATCATCGCGGGCACCATGGCCGTGGCGGCGGGTGCCATCCTCGCCATGATCGCCGACACGATGATTCCGGAGGCCGTCGAGGGAAGTCACAACCTCACCGGCCTCATCACCGTGCTCGGCTTCCTGGCCGCGTTCCTCCTCGGCCGCGCGGGGGGCTGAAGCGTCAGCGCGCCGCGTGGAGCGCCTGCTCGAGGTCCCCGAGGATGTCCTCGAGCGCCTCCAGGCCGACGGAGTAGCGCAGCAGTCCATCGCCGATGCCTCGCTGCAGTCGGATCTCCCGGGGCATGGCCGCGTGCGACATCAGGGCCGGGTACGACAGGATGCTCTCCACCGCGCCCAGGCTGACCGCCACCAGGGGAAGGGTGACGTGCTCGAGCACCTTCCGTGCGCGCGCTCCCGAGCCGACATCGAAGGACACGATGGCCCCGTATCCCTGGGACTGACGCTCGTGGATGGCGCGCCCGGGATGCTCCGGCAGTCCGGGGTAGTACACCCGCGTCACCGAGGGCTGCCGCGTCAGCCAGTCCGCCAGCTGTCGTGCGCTGCGCTCGGCGCACTCCATGCGGGCCAGGAGCGTCTTCATCCCGCGCATCAGCAGCCAGGAGTCCTGCACGCCCAGCACGCTGCCCAGGCCGTTCTGCAGGTGCTTGAGCTTGTGGCCCAGCCGCTCGTTGGACACCACCGCGAGCCCGGCCAGCACGTCGCTGTGGCCCCCGAGGAACTTGGTCGCGCTGTGCACCACGATGTCGATGCCCAGCTCGATGGGGCGCTGGAGGCACGGCGTCATGAAGGTGTTGTCCAGCATCGTCAGCAGGCCGTGCTTCCGGGCCCACTCCGCCACCGCGGCGATGCCGGTGATCTTCAGCGTCGGGTTGGATGGCGTCTCCAGGAACACCGCCCGCGTGTTCGGCCTGCGCGCGGCCTCGAGCCTGTCCAGGTCCGTCGCGTCGACGAAGGTCGTCTCGATGCCCATCCGTCCGAGGATCGTCGTCAGCAGCCGGTACGTGCCGCCATACACGTCCTCGGAGCAGATGACGTGGTCCCCGTTGGACAGCAGCATGAAGGCGGTGGAGATCGCCGCCATCCCCGAGGAGAAGGCGAAGCCCCGCGCACCCCCCTCGAGCTGGGCGATGGTGTCCTCGAGCGCCTGGCGCGTCGGGTTCCCCGAGCGCGTGTAGTCATGCTCCGGGGGATTCTCGAGCGAGGCGTGGTGGAAGGTGGACGCCTGGTAGATGGGAACGCTGGAGGCACCGGTGCGCGCGTCCGTCCCCGAGACGGTGCGGACGACCCGCGTGGCCAGCCTCCGGCCGGTGCCGGTGGTACAGGGACGCTCCTTGGGATGAATCATGACGCTTGAACCTCCTTCCGGGCGGCCTCGAAGGCCTGCCACAGATCGGCGATGAGATCGTCCACGTGCTCGATGCCCACCGAGTACCGGAGCAGCCGCTCGTCCACGCCCACCCGGCGGCGCATCTCCTCCGGGATATCCGCATGCGTCTGCACCGTGGGGTACGTCATCAGGGACTCCACCCCGCCGAGGCTCTCCGCGAAGGCGATGAGCTGGACGTGACGCAGCACGGGCTCCACGAGACGCGCGTCCTTCAGCTTGAAGGAGAAGATGCCCGTGTTCCCCGAGGCCTGCCGCTTCTGCAAGGCATGGCCCGGGTGGCTCTCCAGGCCCGGGTGGTAGACCTGCTCGACGAGCGGATGCGCCGCCAGCCAGTGGGCGATGCGCAGCGCGTTCGCCTGATGGCGCTCCATGCGCAGCGCCAGCGTCTTCATCCCGCGCATGAGCAGCCAGCTGTCCTGCGGCCCCAGCACGGCGCCCATGGAGTTGTGCAGGAACGCCACCTGCTCGGACAGCGCCTTGACCCGCGTCACCACCAGGCCCGCCAGCACGTCGTTGTGTCCGCCCAGGTACTTGGAGGCACTGTGCACGACGATGTCCGCGCCCAGCTCGATGGGCCGCTGGAAGAACGGCGTCATCAGCGTGTTGTCCACGATGGAGATCAACTCGCGGGCCCGGGCCCAGCGGCACACGCGCTCGATGTCGGTGATCTTCATCAGCGGGTTGGTGGGCGTCTCCAGCAGCACCGCCTTCGTCACACCGGGCCGGAACGCGGACTCGAGCGCGTCCAGGTCATGGGTGTCCACGTAGGTCGCGGAGATGCCGTACCGGGAGAGCACCTTCTCCAGCAGCCGGTACGTACCGCCATACAAGTCCAGCGACACGAGCAGGTGCGCCCCCTGGCCGAACAGGGAGAAGACGAGCTGGAGCGCCGCCATGCCCGAGCTGCACGCGAAGCCGGCGTCACCCGACTCGAGCCGGGCGATGGCCTCCTCCAGGACGGCCCGCGTGGGGCTCTTCGTGCGCGCGTAGTCGAACCCCGTGCTCTGCCCCAGGCGCGGATGCCGGAAGGCGGTGGCGTGATGAACGGGAAAACTGACCGCGCCCGTCACGGAGTCGGAAACGGATCCAATCTGTGCCAGCAGGCTTTCGAGCTTCATGTTCATCTCCTTCCCCGCACGTTCTGGGCGAGGCGCAGGATGTCGGCCAACACACCGGCGGCGGTGACATCACCGCCCGCGCCGGCTCCGCGGACGATGAGGGGGAACTCGCGGTAGCGCTCGGTGAAGAAGGACACCATCGCCTCCGCGCCCTTCAACCCGGTGGCCGGGTGCGCTGCGTCCACCGCCACCGGGCCCACCTTCACGCGGGGACCTCCGGGCGCGTTGGGAAGTATCTGGGCGAGGTAGCGCAGGCTCCTGCCCGCCGCGCGGTAGCGGGACACCTGGGCGCTCACGTCCGCGTCCAGCGAGCCCAGCGTGCGCAGGAAGGTCTCCGGATCCTCCTCCCGCAGGTGCTCGGGTGGGACGAGCGGCTCCACGGCAACGTCCTCCAGCTCGAGCTCCAGCCCTAGTGGACTGTCCGACAAGTTTTTCAACATAGTCGAGACCACAGGGTAGGTTGGGTGGAGGAAGAGACCGGATAAGTTGGGTGGATGAGGAGACGACCGCCGCATCTCCTCCACCTTTCGCCT
>NZ_DBNGVP010000229.1:0-27524 GCF_057119385.1 Archangium sp.
CTTCTACAACCGCCAGCGGCGGCACTCTTCGCTGGGCTACGTCAGTCCAGTGGATTTTGAGCTTGCGGCCTTACCGCAGAAGTTGGCATCTTAACCCTACTGTCCACGTAACCGGGGCAAGCCCAGATGCTCTTCACGTGCGCCAAGTCGGCCCACGAGCAACTGGCGCGCTTCTTCGAGCGGGCCGCGGTGAAGGGGCTGCTCTTCACCTCGCTGTGCACCAACGAGCTGTCGGCCCGGCTCCACCTGGGCGTCATTGAGTGCGCCAGCGAGGCGGAGCTCTCGGCCCACCTCGAGCGCGCGGTGAGCACCTTCCTGCGCGCCTACCGCCCCTCCGCGCGCGGGTAGCAGGAGGCGGGCCGGCCGGGGGCTCACGCGTGCAGGGGCGGCTGCGCGCGGGCGGGGAGGAGTGGGCCGCCACCACGCCGGACACGCTCATCGCCCGCGCCGCGGTCGAGTCCATCCTCAACCGCGCGTAGGCCAGGGACTCACCGGGGGCACGGGCGCGGGCCCGGCCCCTGCTCCCGTCTACTTCTTCGCCGTGCCCTTCTTCTTGCCCTTCGCGTCCGCCTTGCCCTGCTTCTGGAGCTCGAGGACGTAGTGGGTGAGCGCCCAGCGATCCTGCTCGGTGAGGTGGGCGAAGGACACCATCGTGCTCCCCGGAATGCCGGTGGAGAGCGTCTTGAAGATCTCCTCCGGCTTGTTGCCCTTCTTGAAGGCCTCGGTCACGAAGTTGCGCGGCTTGGGCACCAGATACATGCCCGCCGGACCGTTCCCCTCGCCCTTCTCTCCGTGGCAGGACTGGCAATAAGAGGTGAACGCGGTCTTGCCCTTCGCGAGCAGCTCCGGCGTGGCCTTGGGCGTCTCGGCCGCCATGGCCGAGCCCGACACCACGACCGACAACATCAGTCCCATCCACTTCGTGCTCATGAGTTCCTCCCGGGTGCTGGATACGACGGGCTCACGCCTTCTTCTTGCCGGTGAGCTTGTGGTTGCTGATGGGCAGGGTGCGGATGCGCGTGCCCGTGGCGGCGAACAGGGCGTTCGTCACGGCCGGGGCGATGGGCGGCGTGCCGGGCTCTCCCACTCCACCCGGGGCCTCGCCGCTCTCGACGATCTCCACGGCGATCTCCGGCATCTCGTGGGGCGCCAGCATCGAGTAGTCGTGGAAGTTGCTCTGCTCGACGCGCCCGTTGCGCAGGGTGATCTGCCCGCGCAGCGCGGCGGACAGGCCGTAGACGACTCCGCTCTCCATCTGGGCGGCGATGGTGTCGGGGTTGACGTACCGGCCACAATCCACCGCGACCCACACCTTGTGCACGGCGGGCTGGCCCTCCGCGGAGACCGACACCTCGGCCACCTCGGCGACGATGCTCCCGAAGCTCTCGGCGATGGCGATGCCGCGGAACCGGCCCTCCGCCGGCGGAGTCTCCCAGTTCGCCATCCGGGCCACGGTGTCGAGCACCTTCACGAAGCGCGGGTGCGACTTCTCGAGCAGGGCCCGGCGGTACTTGTACGGGTCCTGCTTCGCCGCGTGCGCCAGCTCGTCGATGAAGCTCTCCACGTAGAAGGCGTTGTGGGAGGCACCCACCGAGCGCCAGAAGCCCACCGGCACGCCCGTGTCGACGGCGACGGTCTGGACGTGCAGGTTCGGGCACTCGTACTTCATGTCGGCCAGGCCCTCGATCGTCGTCATGTCGATGCCGCTCTTGGGCAGCCCGCCGAACATCGTCCAGCGCTGCATGATGGAGGGGCTGGCGATGCTCGCCGTGAGGGCCAGGGGCAGCCCGTCCTCACCAAGCCCGGCCCGCATCTTCACGAAGCTGGCCGGCCGGTAGAAGTCGTGCTGCACGTCCTCCTCGCGCGACCAGATGAGCTTGACAGGCTTGCCCACGGCCTTCGAGGCCTCGACGGCCTGGAGCACCATGTCGTTCTCCGCCCGCCGGCCGAAGCCACCGCCGAGGTAGGTGGTGTGAACGACGATCTTCTCCTGGGGCACCTTCGTCGCCTGCGAGACGAGGAGCCTGGTGAGGGTATGGGACTGCGTTCCCACCCAGAGCTCGATTCCCTCCGGCCGGACGTGCGCCGTGGCGTTGAGGGGCTCCATCGGCGTGTGGGCCAGGAAGGGCGTCGAGTACTCGGCCTCGAGCTTCACCTTCGCCGTGCCCAGGGCCTTGGTGGCCTCGCCCTTCGTGGCCGCCACGGGGTTCTTCTTGCCGCCGGCCGCGGTGCGCAGCTTCTTCTCGATGTCCTTCGAGGACAGTCCGGCCGTGGCGCCCTTCGTCCACCGGGGCTCGAGGCCCAGGACGACCGTCTTCGCCGTGAACCAGCTGTCCGCGACGGCGACGATGCCACCGGTCACCTTCACCAGCGACGTGCCCGCGGGCATGCCCTTGGCCAGTTCCTCGAAGTTCGCGCACTCCCCGCCGAAGACGGGCGAGTGGCGCACCGCCCCGTAGCGCATCTCCGGCACGACGACGTCGATGCCGAAGAGCGGCTTGCCCGACACCTTGGCGGGCGTGTCCAGCCGCTTCACCGGCTTGCCCACGAGCTTGTACTCGGAGGGCGCCTTGAGCTTCGGCTCCTTCGGGATGGCGCTGACGGGCAGCGCGGCGGCGGCGGCGGTCAGCTCCCCGTAACCCGCCTTGCGGCCGGTCGCCGCGTGGACGATCTGGCCCTGCTCGGCGCGGCAGCTCTCCGCGGGCACGCCCCACTGCTGGGCGGCGGCGGCGATCAGCATGTGGCGGGCGGTGGCTCCGATGCGCTGGAGGATCTCCCAGGTGGTGCGCACGCTCGTGCTGCCACCGGTGACCTCGAAGGGAGCACCGGTGTAGTTGAACTCGGCATCCGAGGGCGCGGGCTCGACGCGAATCCTGCTCCAGTCGGCCTCGAGCTCCTCGGCGATGAGCATGGGCATGGACGTGAAGATGCCCTGACCCATCTCGCTCTTGGCGACGTAGATGGTGATGAGCCCATCGGGGGCGATGCGCAACCACGTGTTGAGCCGTGCCTCCTGGGAGGCCTTGCCCTCGGGGGTGCCCGTGGCGGCGAACGCCTCGGAGCGGCGCATCGGGTTGGCGGGAAGGTGGAAGCCGAGCACGAGCCCCGCGAACGCCGCGGCGCCCGACTGCACGAAGGAGCGGCGGGAGAGCCCCACCGGGTTGTTCGTCTCCTGATCGGTCTTCATGTTCAGGCCTTCTCCTCGGAGTTGAGCTCGATGGCGAGCTTCACGGCCTTGCGGATGCGGCCGTAGGTACCGCAGCGGCACAGGTTCGTCATGGCGGCCGAGATGTCGGCGTCGGTGGGCTGGGCCTTGGCCTTGAGCATGGCGGCGCAGGCCATGATCTGCCCGGACTGGCAGTAGCCGCACTGGGGCGCATCGGCCTCGATCCAGGCGCGCTGCACGGGGTGGCTGTTGTCGGAGCTGAGGCCCTCGATCGTCGTCACCTCACCGCTCACCGCCGCCACGGGCATCAGACAGCTGCGCACCGCGGCGCCGTTGATGTGCACGGTGCACGCACCGCACAGGCCCTGGCCACAGCCGAACTTCGTCCCGGGCAGCCCGAGCTTCTCGCGGAGCACCCACAGCAGCGGCGTCCCGGGCTCCGCCTCGATCGTCACGTCCTTGCCATTCACCTTCAGAGTCTGCGCCATGCGGCCTCCCTCCAGACGCGAGGCGAAGGCCTCGTCCGAAGTGTGCAATCCCCAACGAGGAATATCGGGGAACGGGGCACGGGCCAATGTTCTTCGACAGAGGAGCCGCGCCCTCTCGCTGGCGGTATGAGGAAAGACCCTACACCCGGTATGAGCGAGCAGCCGGCCGAGTCAGGAGAAGGCGTTTGGACTCCCGCTGCCGTTCTCCGGTAACGCATGACATCCGCGGTGCTGGAGGTGCCGGACCTTCTTGCAGGACACTCTGGGAGTCCAGGCAAGGAGGACGGAATGAAGCACGTGATGCGAGTGGTCTCCCTGACGGCCCTGCTCCTCGGGGCCGCGAGCGCGGTCGCAGCGGAGGGGCAGCCCGAGGAGGCCGATACCCGGAGCGAGGCACAGAAGGTGGAGGACGCGCTCCAGGAGGCCTGGGACAACGCGGCCCTCGAGGCGCTGAGGGCCAGCACGGCGGCGGCTCCGGCCACGCCGGCCCGGGAGGAGCCCAGGGCCACCGGCCCCTCCGCGCCCGTGCCCGCCAACGAGTACACCGAGGCGCAGGCGATGGAGCTGCTGCGCACCGGTGAGCCGGAGACGGTCAGCTGGGTGCTCGGCCCGCCCATCCAGGTCCGCGGGTGCTGGTACTTCGCCACCAGCGTGCCCATCTCGTCCCGGTATGGGCCGCCCTACTACCACGTGTCCATTCATCGCATCCCCTCACGGCACTGCGTGGCGGACGTGATGCTGCTCGGCTCGTCGTACGCGGGGGGCGGCCTGATGACGAACAAGGAGAGCGAGGGCATCGCCCTCTCCTACCCGTCGAAGCAGACCCCGAGTGGCTCGGCGCTCGTGCACGTGCGGCTGCTCGCGGTGGACCCCAGGACGCTGACGGTCTCCCGGAGCGGCTTCCTCGGCACGTACCTCGGGAGCACCTACGCCTCCAGCATGCACTTCGAGGGCAACCGCCTCCTCGTGGAGACCAACCGCTACACGGCCACCTTCCCGCGCTTCCTCACCAGCGAGGAGCCGCCCATCGGGGTCATCTTCCCGTAGCGGGTGTCAGCCGTTGGGACCATGAGCCATCCCCCTCTGCCGGACACGCGGACGATCCTCGCGGACCTCAACGACTGGTACTCGCGGCTACCCGTGCAGCGGGCCGAGCCGCTCACCGGGCCCACGCGCGAAGCCGACGCGCTCCTGCATGGCCGCAGGCACTACGATGACGAGACGTTGTTCCTCTACGGCTACACCGTGGGCACACGCGAGCACTGCTTCTTCTACGACACGCCATGGGACGAGCGGACCCGCGTGCCGCGCCCTGGCGCCCTGGAGTGGTACGACGGGCTCGACATGCCCCGCCCCTTCCGGGTGCGCTACAGCGTCTCCCATCCCGACCGGCACGAGATCCTCGATCCCCGTCTCGGGGAGATGATGAAGCGCCCCTTGCACCGGGTGGGCACACGCCCCGCCGTCGCGGACCCGCTCACCGCGAGCGCCAGGGAGGTGCTCGGCCAGATCGAGCTCTGGGACGAGCGGCTGCCCTTGCTGCGGCGCGGCCAATTCCTCACGCCCATGAATGCACGGGGGGTGTCTGACTGGCTGCCGGCCCGGGCCCGGTTCGGGGACGTGGTGGGTACGGGAGACGCCGCGTATGTCTCGTATGAGTTCGAGGCGGGTCCCATCCGGTATGTGTTCGCGGTGAATCTCACCCACCCGTTCTCGCGGATGACTCCGAGCAACCATTGGCCGCAGGCGTCACGAGCGGAACGCCGGGCCCATCTCCGGGAGATCCGCGAGAAGGAGCAGGGCTTGAGAGCGCTCGCGGGAGCGCGGGACGTAGACGTGCGGTTCAACCCCGAGGACCCGGGGCAGCATTCGCTCGCCGCGGTCGACTCGTACATGAAGACCTACCAACTCGAGCCCCTCGCGTTTCCACGGAGCGACGCGCGGTAGATTCGCACCGCGTCACGGCCGGACACCGCTCCGGCCTCTCCCCCACCCTCCGGGGCGAAACAACGGTCTCCACTGGACACTCCGCGGGTGGGCTGCCCGGGAGTCGACGTTGGGAACTCGCGGGTGCCCTCCGGGACAGGCCACGCGTTGGATACTGGCGCGCGGGGGTGCTCCACATGCGGATCCCGTCTCCGGCCAGCGGGCCGTCTCCCGCTCATCACGAGGTGCTGCGCGGGGGCGGCGAGATGGGCGCCCTCATGCGCGCGCTGGACTGGTCCACCACGGCCGTGGGGCCCGTGGAGACGTGGCCGCAGAGCCTTCGCACCGTCCTCTCCATCCTGCTCACCAGCCGGCACCCCATCTTCCTCTGGTGGGGCCAGGAGCTCGTCCAGTTCTACAACGATGCCTACCGGCCCATCCTCGGCGCCACCAAGCACCCCCGGGCGCTCGGGCAGCGCGGGCGCGAGTGCTGGACGGAGATCTGGGACGTCATCGCCCCCATGATCCAATCCGTCATGGAGCGCGGCGAGTCCACCTTCATCCAGGATGGGCTGCTGTGCCTCGACCGCAACGGCTACCTGGAGGAGGCCTACTTCACCTACGCCTACTCCCCCATCAAGGACGAGTCCGGTGGCACCGGCGGTGTCTTCGTCGCCTGCACGGAGAGCACCGAGCGCATCCTCGGGGAGCGGCGCCTCCACATGCTGCGCGAGCTGAACGAGGCCACCAGCGAGCTCCAGAGCGCGGAAGAGGTGTGCCGCAAGGCCAGCGGTGTCCTCGCCTCCAACCCCCACGACATTCCCTTCGCCCTGCTCTACCTGACGGACGCCCGGAGCCAGACGCCGCGGCTGGTGGGCACGGTGGGCCTGGAGCCCGGTGGCGCCGCCGCGCCCTCCACGCTCGAGCCCGGTGACGTCCACGCGCCCTGGCCCCGGGTCCGCGGCGAGGCCGTCCTCCTGGAGTCCCTTCCCTTCTCCCTGGGCCCGCTTCCGGGAGGCCCCTGGCCGGAGGCGGCCTCCTCGGCCCTGGTGCTCCCCCTGTCCGCGCCAGGCCAGGACGCCCCCGCGGGGCTGCTGGTCGCGGGCATCAGCCCTCGCAAGGCGCTGGACGCGAAGTACCGCGGCTTCCTCGAGCTGACCGCCACGCACATCGCCAACGCCATCACCAACGCCCGCGCCTACGAGTACGAGCGGCAACGCGCCGAGGCGCTCGCCGCGCTGGACCAGGCCAAGACGGACTTCTTCTCCAACGTCAGCCACGAGTTCCGCACGCCCCTCACGCTGCTGCTGGGGCCCGCCGAGGACTGCCTCGCCGACTCCGAGCAGCCCCTGCCTCCCCGCCAGCGCGAGCGCCTGGAGGTCATCCATCGCAACGCGCAACGCCTGCTGCGGCTCGTCAACACGCTCCTGGACTTCTCCCGCATCGAGTCCGGGCGCATGCGGGCCCACTTCCGCCCCACCGATCTGGCCGCGCTGACGGCGGAGCTCGCCAGCTCCTTCCGCTCGGCCATCGAGCGCGCCGGCATGCGGCTCGAGGTGGACTGCCCTCCGCTTCCCGAGCCCGTCTACGTGGACCGCGAGATGTGGGAGCAGATCGTCCTCAACCTCCTGTCCAACGCCTACAAGTTCACCTTCGAGGGGACCCTCCGCCTCGCGCTCGAATCCGAGGGGGCGCACGTGCGGCTGTCGGTGACGGACACGGGCACGGGCATCCCCTCCCGCGAGCTGCCGCACGTGTTCGACCGCTTCTACCGGGTCCAGGGCGCGAGGGGCCGCACGCACGAGGGCAGTGGCATCGGGCTCGCGCTGGTGAAGGAGCTCGTCCGGCTGCATGGCGGGTGCGTGGAGGCCCGGAGCCGGGAGGGCCAGGGCAGCACCTTCACGGTGTCGCTCCCCCGGGGCTCGGCGCACCTGCCCGTGGAGCACGTGCGGGCGGAGGCACCGCTCGCCTCCACGCGGCGGGGAGCCACGGCCTTCCTGATGGAGGCCGCGCAGTGGGACACGCGCTCCGAGCCTCCGCAACAGGTGTCCCCCACGCGCCTGCTGCTGGCGGACGACAACGCGGACATGCGCGCCTATGTCCAGCGGCTCCTCGGAGACCGGTGGACGGTGCAGGCCGTGTCCAACGGGACGGAGGCCCTCGCGGCGATTCACGAGCAGGCGCCCGACCTCGTGGTGTGTGACGTGATGATGCCGGGGCTGGACGGCTTCGGCGTGCTGCGAGCGGTGCGCGCCCACCCGCTCACCGCGTCCATTCCCGTCATCCTCCTGTCGGCGCGCGCGGGCGAGGAGGCGGCCATCGAGGCCCTGCAGGCGGGAGCGAACGACTACCTGGTGAAGCCCTTCTCGGCGCGGGAGCTCGTGTCCCGGGTGCAGGCGCGGCTGGAGATCGCCCGGGCCCATGCCGAGGCCCGCACCCGGCTCCACACGCAGCTCATGCAGGCGCCCGTACCGGTGGCCATCTATTCCGGCCCCGAGCTGGTGTTCGAGCTGGCCAACCCGCGCTACCTGGAGATGCTGGGCCGCCGGGAGGACCCGGTGGGCAGACCCGTCCGGTCCGTCTTCCCCGAGCTGCCGCACGACGCGCCCGTCTTCCGGATGTTGGAGGAGGTGTACGCGAGCGGCCGGGCCTTCACGGCGGACGAGTACCGCATCCCCTTCGACCGGCGTGGGGACGGCGTGCCCGAGGACGTGTACTTCCAGCTCACGTGCCAGCCCATGCGTGACGGCAAGGGCGGTGTCGAGGGCATCATGGTGGTGGCCACGGACGTGACGGTGCAGGTGCTCGCGCGCACCCGGGCGCAGGAGGACGGCCGGCGCAAGGACGAGTTCCTCGCCATGCTGGCCCACGAGCTGCGCAATCCCCTGGCCGCCCTGAGCACCGCCCTGGAGGTGATGAAGCTCTCCCACGGCGACGCGGCGCGGGCGGCCCGCCTCCGGGAGCTGTGCAACCACCAGGTGGACTGCCTGGTTCGCATGGTGGATGACCTGCTGGACGTGTCGCGGATCACCCGGGGGAAGGTGGAGCTGCGCAAGCAGGAGGTGGACCTGCGCGCCATCGTCCAGGACACGCTCGAGACGCTCCGGTCCCGGCTCGAGGAGCGGGGACACGAGCTGAGCGTGACGTTCGCTCCGGGCGGCTTCCGGCTGGAGGCGGACGCCACGCGGCTGGAGCAGGTGCTCTCCAACCTCGTCTCCAACGCCATCAAGTACACCGAGCCGGGAGGCAGCATCTCCCTGCGCATGGCGCGCGAGGAGGTGGAGGGCGCCCCCTGGGCGGTGCTCCGGGTGCGGGACACCGGGCGGGGCATTCCCCGGGACATGCTGGAGCGGGTGTTCGAGCTGTTCGTCCAGGTGGACGCGTCGATCGACCGTTCCGCCGGAGGGCTCGGGCTGGGCCTGACGTTGGTGAAGCGGCTGGTGGAGATGCACGGGGGCACCGTCCACGCGCACAGCGAGGGGCCCGGCAAGGGCAGTGAGTTCGTCGTCCGCCTCCCGTTGTCGCGCGAGGTGCCCCGGCCCACCCGGATGCCTTGTGCGCTTGCGCGTCCGCCCCCCACGCTCCAGCCGAGACTGCGGGTGCTGGTGGTGGAGGACCGCGCGCCCGTGCGAGAGACGTTGAGGGTGCTGCTCCAGGGCATGGGGCACGAGGTGGAGGTCGCCACCGATGGAGTGGAGGGAGTCACCCGGATCCTGGAGCTCCGGCCGGACGTGGCGCTGGTGGATGTGGGGTTGCCCGGCCTGGATGGCCACGAGCTGGCCCGGCGGGTCCGCGCCTCCACCCACGGGGCGTCCCTCTACCTGGTCGCGCTCACCGGCTATGGCGGCCCCGAGGCCCGGGCCAAGGCCCTGGAGGCCGGCTTCGACCTGCATCTCGTCAAACCCTTGCGCGAGAGCGATCTGCTCCGTGTCCTCGAGGGCCCTCGCCCGAGCGGCGAAGGCCAGGGGCTCCCGCACTGAGCAACCCTGGAAACCGTCGAGCTCAGCCCACGCGGCTGCCGGGCGCCGTGCCGAGACGTTGCCGGACCAGCGAGGCGTGCTCGGCCAGCCCGTTGTCCCGCAGCCGATCCGCCGCCCATGACACCGCCGCCGGCCACGAGGCCACGATGGAGTGCGGCACGACCGAGGGCTTGATGCGGTGGATGATCGTCCGGGTGACCAGCGCCAGGGTCGGCGAGTTGATGAGCGCCACGATCCCCATCGACCACTGGCGCATCGGCACGGCCTGCTCTCGCAGGAAGTTCCACTGCTGCTCGCGCTGCTCGGAGGTGAGCGCCTGGAGCTGGCGGAAGTCCACCAGGGCCACGTGCCGCTCTCCCCGCCTCAGGTAGGACAGGACGCGCTCGAGCAGCTCCGCCTGCTGCTGATGGGTGATCACGCGTGGAAACGTCACCCGCACCAGCGGCCAGAGCGAATCATCCACGACGATAGAAGAAGCCGGCGGAGCCATGCGAGGAAGTCAAGCGCTTGCCCTGCGTTCTATCATGCCCGCTCGGAAAAGCAGCGGGCACCGCCGTCCCAGGCCGAAGCCCGGGAGTACGGTGCCCGCGAGCAGCGAGCCCCACGGAGTCAGGAACGGACCCGGGGGACTGCCGACTTCTCAGTAGAGGTAGCTCAGCGCGGTCTTGTCGGAGCTGCTCCACTCACCGGACTCGGTCGAGCGGAAGCAGGAGTTCATGATCGACCCGCCCACCCGGGCGTCGGTCGGCGTGCCGGGGATGTGGATGGCGCCCACGTTGGAGGCGCCCTCGTTGGTGGCGGAACCGCCGCAGCTGATGGAGCGGTCGTAGTAGTCCGAGTGACGGAAACCGATGCAGTGGCCCAGCTCGTGGGTGATGACGTGCTCGCTCACGTCATCGCTGTAGTTCTGCAGACCGACACCGATGTTGATGGTGCCGTAGGGCTTTCCGCCCGAGGGGAAGCCGGCCGAGCCGCCGGTGCCGCTCGCGGTCCGCGCGTTGATGGTCGCGCTGCAGTCGGAGAACGAGCCCCGCACCAGGGTGAACTGGAGGTTCTGGCTGTTGTAGTTGTCGATGGCCAGATCGAGACCCGCGCTGAGGCGGCTGTAGCTGTTGAACTGGGAGGTGGGGACGACGCAGATCTTCGTCACGCTGCTGCTGACGAGGTTGGTCGTCCGGTACTGCTCCGCGCCCTTGACGGGCTGGAGCATCTCGCGGGAAGCCTCGAGGGTCACGTGAGCGTCGCGCCCCACGTACACGGCATCCTCGACGACCATGATGTCGTCCGCCGGGAAGCCCGCCTCGACCAGGTTGGAGATGATCTCCTGGTTCTCCATCTGCGGATCGACACCGCAGCCAACGAGGGCAACACCGGCCAGCAACGCCATGGAAAGCTTGCGCATGAGGGGGGCTTCCTTTTCGAGGCACGACAGGGGTTTGATGCTCCACTTTCCAAGAAAGCAACCCTCGGGCCACTCCCGGACACACCGGAAATCAAGGACTTGGCCGACAAGGCCTGGTAAACCCTGGAGCACGGTCATCCCGCCCTGGTGGGAATTCCTGTAAAGGGCCCTGACATTTCCAGGTGAATCGCCCGTGGACTCAAGGGGTTGTGCGCACCGTGCCCAGGGTGTCCGAATCCCGGACACGCTGCCCACGAATCGGACAGTGGGTGCCCACCCCGGGCGCCACCGCCACTCCGGTTCAGCAGGAGCCGCAGTCCAGGCGACAGCTCCCGGCCGTCATCCCGCTCCCGCAGTGCTCCGTCACCTGGCACACCCCGTCCCCGCAGCTGTAGAGGTCCTCCTGCCGCACGCGCGTGGTGATGGCCGGGTAGGTGACTCCATTCCAGGTGCATGAGGTGTAGAAGGGGCTGGACGCCTCGCGGGTGCAGAGGTCCTCGCACCGGCCCACGTAGACCAGGGGGGCGCACCCCGGGAGCGTGCTTCCCAGGGCACAGGCCCGCGAGCTGCTCTGGACGCTGCTCAGCGAGAGCCCGTCATTGCCCACGAAGAGGACCGGCTCGCTCTGGAACAGGTTGCCGAAGAAGCAGCCCTCCCGGAGGGCATGGCTCTGCAACTCCTCGGCGGTGTAGGGGGTGGGCTGCCCCGTGGCATCCAATCCCAGCACGGAGATGGAGACATGCTGGCCATAGGGATTCACATGCGCGGCCAGGCACGCGGAGACAATCCGCAGCTCCGCCGTCGTCACCGGCTGGCCGCTCGCCCAATCCGGCGCCAGCCCCAGAACACCACTCCAGGTGTACGGGGTGTTCGTTTCCGGGTTCGTGAAGGTGCGGCTCTCTCCCGCGGGGACCGCGCATTGCACCATGTACTTCATCAACATGTCGTGGCGTGTCACGTCCTGATTGAACCAGGCGCGGAAGTCAGGCGTGTTCAGGCCACTGGTGTCGAGACCATTGAGGTTGGTGCCGTTGAGATTGGTGCCATTGAGATTGGTGCCGTTGAGCTCGATCCCGTTGAGCTCGATTCCATTGAACTCGATCCCATTGACAGTCAGGACTGGCCGGGCTTCGGTCTCGAGGGACAGGGACTCCTCGGAGAGGGCCGCGTCCGGTGCGCAGCCCGAGGCGCCTGCCAGCAGGAGTACGGAAGCGAGGGCCCCCGGCGCCATCCACCGTGACTTCATTCCGCTCGAGGAACCGCGAGTTGGCAGGTCGTGCATGTTTGCGCTCTCCCATGAATGAACGGCGCCTGGATGATGGCAAACACACATATTCAGCGGATGACATTGAAGCAGGCTCTGTCCTTCCCTGGACAGAGCCCGCCCTCCCCGGTGGGCTCAATTCAACGTCCCGCACTCGGCGATCCGCTGCACCCGGAGCGCGGCCAGCCGCTCCAGCGGCTCCGCCGCCTCCGGGCCCTCGAGCACCGCCACCGCGCGGGCAATCGCATCCAGGGTGGACATGCCGGACGGGTGCGTGGGCTCGCGGAGCCGGAGCAACCCGGGCTCGGGCGGCGGCAGTACCAGCCGGGGGAGCGTGCGCAGCACGGGCAGCCGCTGCGTCATCCGCCGCGCCTGGGACCAGCTCGCGTCCAGCACCACCAGTTGCCTCGGCACGGGGGCGTCCGGCGGCGCGGGGGGCCCATCGGGGTAGAGCAGCCAGGTGCCGGGCTCGGAGAGCAGCACGGTGTCCAGGGACTCGTCCTGGGCACCATGGATGAGCAGCCTGGAGTTCGCGAGCGCCAGCGCCGCCACCCGCCCGGTGTTGCTCTTCTTCCACGTCTCCACCACGTGCTGGACGAGCAGGAAGCGGGTGCGCGTCTCCACCCGGGGAATCTCGGCACACAGGCACAGGTGCGGCGGCAGGTTGCAGCGGGGACAGCGGGGCCGGTGGGAGTCGCGGGAAGACATCCTCCGGCATCCTGTTCCGCCGGCCCCGGGAAGAGAAGTGCTCGTTTCCGCTTCCCCCGGGGGCTGGCGGCCACCTCGGAGGGCAGGCGCCGCGCTCAGTTCATGTCCCAGCGCGCGGCGATCTCCTCGCACGCCAGCTGCACGTCCCCCAGCCGCCGCTGCCGGGCCTTGGGGGCCACGAACACCTTGCCGGCGAACACGTCGAAGACTCGCACCAGCCGGTGGTCCACCTCGCCCTGCTGCTTCAGGTTCTGCTCGGCGAAGAGCTGGAGCACCGTGGCGATGTACTGCCCGGACGTCTCGTCCAGCGGCGTGTGCTTGGAGAAGTAGAGCTTCAGCAGCCCCGAGCGCATCACCCCGTGGCGATCCACGCTGCGCAGGAGGAGCTCTGGCCGCACGTTGATGGCCACTCCCGACAGCGCCAGCGGCGGCAGCCCCTCGTCCGCGGGACTGGCCACCGCGTGGGTCAGCGCCAGCTCGCCCGAGGCCTTGAGGAAGTGCTGGATGGCCTCGACGCACAGCGCCAGCCGGTGGGCATCGAAGTCCGACTCGGGCTCCGCGTGGAGCAGCCGGTGCTGGTGGTAGCGCAGGATGGTCTCGTCCCGGCCGTTGCACAGGAACTCGACGATGGCCTGCGACGCCTCCGGGTAACGCAGGTACTTGGGATCACACGGGTGCTTCTGGGCGTGGATGATGCGCTTGCGCAGCGCCGGACGCGCGGTGAGGTACTGGCCCAGCTTGTTGACCGAGACGCACGGATTCTCACGGAGATCAGCCACGAAAGACCCTTCCTTGCCGGTGTTGGCCATGAAGCAACACTACCGGGTGGGTCTGACATGTCCGGCCAGCGCGAGCCCCCCGGTACACCCCCCTTGCCTCAGAGGGGAAATGAGGTGGGATACCCACCTCCCCGGGTCACTTGCGACGAGCGGCTACGCGCCGTCCTTCCGTTCCGCGCCGCGAGGTGACGCCACCGGAGGCGCGCCCTACCGCACCCGCTCGATGAGGTACTTGCGTCCCTTGATGCGGCCATCGCGCAGCCGCTGGAGCGCCACGCGCGCGATGTGCTTGGAGACGGCGACGTAGGCGTGATGGTCGTGGATTTCGATCTTCCCGATGTCGGTGGCGGCCAGCCCGCCGGCCTCGCCCGTCAGGGCTCCGAGGATGTCGCCCGGCCGCATCTTGTCCTTGCGTCCGGCGGAGATGTAGAGCGTCTCCCAGGCCGCCGCGAGCGACTCCCCACCCCGCGAGTCCGCCGGGGGCAGCGTCTCCACTCTCGCGAGCTCCAGCTTCACCCCGGTGGCCTGCTCGATGGCCTCCACCTTGCGCTCGTCCTGAGGGGTGGCGAGAGCGATGGCCAGTCCCCTCCTCCCGGCGCGTCCCGTACGGCCGATGCGGTGCACGTAGGGCTCGGGCTGTGAGGGCAGATCGAAGTTGACCACCGCGTCGAGCGCCTCGACGTCGATGCCGCGGCCCGCCACGTCCGTCGCGATGAGCACCCGGGTGCTGCGGTTGCGGAACTTCGCCATCACGTCGTCCCGCTCGCGCTGCTCCATGTCTCCCTGGAGCCCATCCGCCCCCACCCCGGCCGCGCGCAGCGCCCGCGTCAGCTCGACGACCGTTGCCTTGAGGTTGCAGAACACGATGGCCGAGGCCGGCTGGTGGTGCCGCAGGATGCGCAGCAGCAGCGCCGTCTTCTCCTCGGGCGCGCAGCCGTAGCGGAGCTGTTGGATGTCGGGCGCCGCCTCGGTGGCCTCGGCGATCGTCACGCGCGTGGGCTGCTTCTGGAAGGCGCGGCTCAGCGCCTCGATGTCCGGGGGGAACGTCGCCGAGAAGAGCACCGTCTGCCGTGTGGGGGGCGTCTGGCCGAGGATGCGCTCCATGTCCTCCCGGAAGCCCATGTCGAGCATCCGGTCGGCCTCGTCGAGCACCACGGTGGCCAGCTGCCGCGTCTCGAGCGACTCGCGCTGGAGCAGGTCCAGGATGCGGCCCGGAGTGCCCACGGCGACGTGGGCCCCCTTCTCGAGCGCGTTCACCTGGGGCCGGACGGGCTGGCCTCCCGCGAGCACGAGGACCTGGAGCCCGGGCAATCTCCGGCCCAACCGGCGCACCTCTCCGGCCACCTGGGCACACAGCTCGCGCGTCGGGCAGAGCACGAGCGCCTGGAGCCGCCGGTCCTGGAGCCGGATCTTCTGCAACAGCGGAAGCGCGAAGGCCGCCGTCTTCCCGCTCCCCGTCTTCGCCTGGCCCACGAGATCCCGGCCCTGCAACAGCACCGGAATGCTCTGGGCCTGGATGGGGGTGACGGTCTGGAAGTCCAGCTCCTCGAGGACCTGCAGCAGCGGCGGGGAGAGCGGGAGCGCGGAGAAGTTCATCGGACGGCTCTAGCTCAATCCTCCGGAACCGTCTCGATGTGAAGCGCCTCGCGCGCGAAGCGGCTCATGCGCTCCATCAGCGGCTTCATGACCTCGAGCGGGTGCCGGCCGGACAGGTCCGCCGCCATCTCCAGCTTCTCCTTGCAGCGCAGGTCGAGGCACAGGTTCACGCCCACCCGGCGCTTCGAGTTCACGTCCGTGGTGAGCATGCCGATCTCGTCCGCCGTGCCGTAGGAGTGGCACCAGTCGCACATGCACGAGCCCGGTCCCCCGCCCTGCGAGTCCCGGCGGAAGGCGATGCCCACGGGCAGCCGGCTGCCCCGCGAGGGGAGGAGCAGGAACACCCGCGTCCCCGCCGGCTCGGTCCACGCCAGGTAGTCGCGGACGAAGAGCGGGAACTTCAGGCCCGCGGGAAGCTCGAGCGTCTTGCGATCCCTCGGGCGGAATGCTTGCAGCAGATCCTTCTCAGTCTCGATGCGGAACATCGTCATCTCCTCGTGCTGCCCCAGATCCATCCAGGGGCCACCCCGTGCACTCCCTTCATAAGGGCTTCAGCGCGGCGGGTGCACGCTTCCAGTGTGCGCGGGCGCTCGTCAGGTTGACCGGTGGGCAATGAAAGGCCCGGCCCCTCGAAGGAGGAGCCGGGCGGACAGCGTGGAGCCGGGCGGGGTCCCGCGAAGAAAGACTTTGTGAGACATTCAGCGGCCACGCATAGACAGACAGGAGAGTCTTTTCGTGTCTGTGTTCTCGCCGAGACAGCCGTGGGGGCACCCACAGGCGCCCGCCCTCAGAAGTCCTCGGGCTTGGGGGCCGCGAAGTTGACGGCGAAGGGATCGAACTTCTCCTCCTGCCGCTTCTTCTTCTCGGCCGGCTCCTTCAGGTACGGATCGATCTTCACCCGGAGGTTGAACACCTTCGGGTTCTTCTTCGTCTCTTCCCGAGGCTGTCCGAACTGCTGGGACTTGTTGGTGGAGTCGCTCATGGGTCCGGATTCTACCGCACGGCACGTCCCGCCGCCGCCGCTACCGTGAGCTGGGAAAAAAACACCAACACAGGGCAACATCCCACCTGGTGGACGGCTGGGGCCGATTCCTCCGGATGGAACCACCGTGTTAGGAGTCGGAATACCCCCACCTCCAGGTGATCCACATGCCCTCGACCCCCGAGTGGTTCATCGCTCAACTCAAAGCAGACATCCAGTCACTCGGCGTCCACGGCGGAGTGCTCACCCCGTCCGTCTATGACACCGCCCAGGTGCTCCGCTACGCGCCGCCCGAGGATCCCCGCCCGGCCGTCGGGTGGTTGATGCGCCAGCAGCGCCCGGATGGCGGGTGGGGCTCGGAGCGGATGCCCCTGGCGCGGCACATCCCCACGCTCGCGGCCGTGCTGGCCCTGCGCGGCGCCAGTGACACGCCGGAGAGCCGCCGGGCCGTGGAAGGAGGCATCGAGTTCTTCCGCCGCAACGTGGAGGCGTGGGCCTTCGAGGGCCCTCCGCCGGATGACATCCCCGTGGCCGCCGAGCTCATCCTCCCGCGGTTGATGGAGGAGGCCGCCGCGGTGGGCATCACCCTGCCCCACCAGCCCTTCCAGTCCCTGAGCGCGCTGGGCACCCGGCGGCGGGGGCTGATCGCCCGGATGAAGCACCGGGCCGGCACCGCGCCCATCCACTCCTTCGAGGCCTGGGGCACCACGCCCGACATGAACGTGCTCGACGGATCCCAGGGCGTGGGCAACAGCCCGGCGGCGACCGCGCACTGGCTGCGTCTGCGCCGGGCCACCCTGGCCGGCTCCCGGGAAGTGCCCGAGGAGGTGCGCGGAGCGGAGGCGTTCCTCCGGGCCTCCGCGGAGGCCACCGGGACGGGCGTGCCGGGTGTGGTGCCCACCGTGTGGCCCATCGTGCACTACGAGCAGTCCTGGAGCCTGCTGGCCCTGTTCTCCACGGGCCTGCTGGAGCACCCGGCCCTGCGCGACGTCGTGCGCCCCCAGCTCGACGCCCTGCACCGGGCGGTGCGCCCGGAGGGCTACGGCATGAGCGAGTTCTTCGTCTGTGACGGAGACATCACCTCCACCTGCCTCGCCATGCTGAAGGAGTCCGGCTACGCCGTGGACGGCGCCCTGCTGCGGCGCTACCAGCTCCCGGACGGGCAGTTCATCACCTACGCGCACGAGATGCAGCCCTCGGTGACGACGACCGCTCATGGCGTGATGGCGCTGGCCATCCTCGGCCAGGACGTGTCGCGGCAGGTGCGCTGGCTGGCCGAGAAGCGCGGCGCCGATGGCTTGTGGCGCATGGACAAGTGGCACGCCTCCTGGCTCTACAGCACCTCCCAGGTGATGCTCGCGCTGTGCCACGCCGGGGCCACCGACATGGTCCGGCCCGCGGTGGAGGCCCTGCTCCAGGCCCAGCACGCCGAGGGGGGATGGGGCATGTCGTCCACGCCCTCGCTCCTGGAGACGGCCTACGCCGTCAATGCCCTGCGCGCCCTGCGGGGCCACGGCCTCTTCGGGCCCGAGGTGAAGCGCGCCCTCCAGCGGGCCGCCCGGTGGATGGGGGCCCAGAAGGAGCTGCCCCCGGAGCAGCAGGAGATGATCTGGACGGGCAAGGAGCTCTACCGGCCCTTCCGCCTGGATCGCATCTTCGAGCGCAGCGCCATGCTCGCGCTGGAGCTCGACCGGGACAGCCTGGCGGAGTGAGCCGGCCGGAGGGCCCGCGCTACGAGCGCGGGCCTTCCTGCTGCTGCCAGCCGTAACCCACGACGATGCTGGACACCTGCTCCGCCACGCTCCGCACCCGGGCGAGCACGTCGTCCGAGGCGCGCAGCTGGTTCATCGTCTGATCCATGCCCTTGGACAGATCGTTCACGGCCTCGAAGATCTGCGCGATGCCCACGTCCTGCTGGCTCACGGCGACGGTGATCTGCCGCACCGAGGAGGCATTCTCCCGGACGATGCCGGAGAGCTGCTGCACCTGGGTGCTGAAGTCGCGGATCTGCCGCAGGCTCACCTCGACGCGATCCGAGCCCTGATCCATCAGGTTCATGGTGGAGAGGATGGCGTTGCTGATGTCCTGGAGGATGTCGGTGATGTCACGCGTGGCCTTGATGGACTGATCGGCCAGCGTGCGGATCTCGCGGGCCACCACGCCAAAGCCCTTGCCGGCCTCGCCGGAGCGCACCGCCTCGATGGCGGCGTTGAGCGCGAGCATGTTGGAGCGGTCCGCCAGCCCCTTCACCAGGGTGGTGATGTGGGCGATCTGCCGGGCCCGCTCGTCGAGGGCGCGGATGCCCGTGGCCATCTCGCGCACCTGGGAGCCGATCTCCTGCATGCCCTCCAACCCCTCCTTGAGGGCGGTGTCACCCGCGGCGGTGATCTGATCCGCCCGCTCCGTCTGCTTGAGGATGGCGTCCGCCTTCTGCGAGGCGAGCACGGAGGTGTGTTTGATCTCCTGCGCCGTGACCTGGGTCTCCTGGAGGGCGGAGGCCTGCTGCGTCAGCACCTCCGTCTGCCGGCTCGTGGACTGCCCGAGCTGCTCCGCCGAGTCGCGGAGGGCCTGGGCGGAGGACTGCAGCGACTGGGCGAAGGTCTTGAGCTGCGCGAAGACGCGCGCGGTGGTGGCGGAGAGATCGCCCACCTCGTCGGTGGAGACCCACTCCGGCATCCGGGGCCTGCCCTGCACCAGCCCCTCCAGGGTGAGCTGCACGCTCCGGGTGCCCTCCGTCTGCCGCCGGGCCAGGAACCAGGCCGCCAGCGCGGCGCTGATCAGCAGGTAGGCACCCACCAGGACCATGGGCAGCACCGAGCTGTCCAGGAGCATCTGGATGACCTGACGCACCAGGGGCGCCACCTCGGCCGGGCTCACCGTGTCCAGCCGGCTCATCAGCAGCTCATGGGCGTCATACGCCTGCCGGCCGATGATGGTGCCGATGGACGCCAGGGTGCAGGCCACGAAGATGGCGAACGCGTACGGCAGGTACCAGGACTGCCGCGGCCAGAGGAAGCCATGGCCCTGGGGCATCCGCCCGGGGTTCTTGTAGAACTCCGCGAGCGCGTAGGGCTGGAGGATCTTCTCGAACCAGACCCGCTCCTGCAGCGTCAGCAGCGCCACCAGCAACCAGATGGTCCCGATGGCCCACGGAATGGTCCAGAGGCTCTTGCCGTGCCGCACCACGGACAGGCCCACGAAGAGCCCCGAGGAGATCATCGTGGTGACGAGCGTGGTGGCGTCGATCACCCCCGGCACCTTGAGGATGCGCGCCAGCCGCGCCCCAGAGGGCTCTCCCGGCACCACCTTCAGCGCATTGCGCACGGACAGGTAGATGACGAGGTACGGAACGGCGACCCCCATCACCGGGACCATGAACGGGAGGAACACCTTCGACACGTCGATCGCCTGCGCCCCATCCAGCCCGGAGATGAGGATCATCAGGTACACCAGGGGCGGTGTCCCGAACATCGTGTAGATCTGCTGCGTGATGACCATCCGGCGGACGATCGGGCCGGTGTCGTACGACAGAGAGCTGCTGGAGGCGCTGGCTTGCACGGGCGCAGCATACGAGGCTCCGTACAGACAGTGAACAGCCTGGGGGGACCGGGGAACAGCTCGCAGCCATCCCGGTTGGAACTTTCGAGTCCCAATGACAGGGAGGCATCCAGACAGGCGCCTCCCTCCCTCCCGTGAGGCGGGGAAGTGTTCGCCCTGGCAACGGTTACGATGGCTCCGCGCCATGCCCATGACCCGTGCCCGCCTGCCGCTCCTGTCGCTGCTCGCCCTTCTCCTGCCCCTGGGAGCCCGTGCCTTCTCGGTACCGGACCATGAGGCGATGACGCGGGCCTCCGTGGACGCGGTGCTCGCGGCGGGACAGCATCCCGGGCTCGCGGCGCACCGGGACGCCATCGTGGAGGGCAGCCGGGCGGAGGACCTGAACCTCCACGTCAAGTGGACGGGCTACCACCACTTCTTCCACCCGGGCATGTCGCTGGACTCCGGATTCCGCAAGGACTCGGGGACGCGCGTGCGCGTGCTGTGGGCCGAGGCCGAGGAGGCCGCGAGCCACGGAGACATGGCCCGGGCCTTCGATCGCGTCGGCCACCTGGTGCACCACATCCAGGACATGGCCGTGCCTCTGCACGTGGTGCCGGTGATGCACGGGCTGTCGGATCGCTTCGAGCAGCACGCCGCCAGACAGGCCGTCATCCAGGAGGGGCGGGAGCTCGCGCCGCTCTCCGGGGAGGACGCCCAGCTGGCGCTGGCCCGCGAGACGCTGGAGGTGGTGCGCACGGGCTCGCTGCCCGTGGAGGGAGGCGCCATCCCCTGGAGCGCGTTCTGGTCCGAGCCCGGCACCCATGCGCCGGGGGCCTTCGGCGTCTATGGCGCGGTGGGCAACGCCTTCGACTCGAAGGAGGTGCGCTGGCGGGGGCGGACGTGGAAGGTGGAGCCCTCGGCGTACGACGACTTCGTGGACGCGCGGGTGGAGTCGGCCGTGGCCTACTCCCGCGCCTTCCTCGCCTACGCGGCGCAGCGGCTCACCACCCTGGCCGAGTTGCGCGAGCAGGCCGCGAAGCCCCGGTGGCAGCCCGCGCCCGTGCTCGGCCTGGAGGTGCTGGGAGGCGCCGTCACCACGCTGCGCGGCGCCGCTCCGGTGGCGGGCCTGCGCGCCCTGTTCCCGCTGCCCCATGCCCTGGGACTCTCGGTCGGCTTCGCGCGCGCCCTGGCCCATCCGCTCGTGGGAGGAAGCGGAGCGAGTGCCTGGTCGCTCTCCGTACTCACGCCCCCGCTGCTGACGGCGCGGCTCGGCTACGCGCGCGGGTTGGATCTGCGCGCCTCGGTGGGCGCGGGGATGTGCTCCCAGGCGGGCCAGCTCCACCCGGAACTGCCCGTGGGCCTGCGGCTCCACACCCTGCTCAGCCGGCGCGTCTCCCTCAGCGCCGAGGCGCAGTACCGCGCGTTCGCGCCCCACACGTCCCCCTGGGCCCAGGGCGTCACCTTCACGCTCGGTACTGGCTTCACCTGGGGCGATAACTAGGGCCTGAAATAATGAGCGTTGTCCGGGTTCCCGCCGTGGGATACCAGTTCCCGGGTCCGGCTTCGTCCTCTTCCCTGGGCTCCTGAATGTCTCACATGATCGACTCCCAGAAGCTGTTCGACTCCGCTCCCGCTCCGCTCATGGTGTTGGACCGGGAGTTGAAGTTCGTCGCGGCCAACCAGGCCTACTTGAACGCCACCTCGTTGCGGCGTGAGGAGATCCTCGGACGCCCCATCTTCGAGGTGCTTCCGCGAGACACGAGCCCCTCGGAGCCGGATGGCTCGCGGCTGCTCCGGGAGTCCCTCGAGCGGGTGCTCACCCGGCGCCTGCCGGACCTGCTCGCGATGACGGTGCAGCCCATCGCCCGCCCCACCAGGACGGGCCCGGTGCTCGAGAAGCGCTTCTGGAGCTACTCCCACCAGCCCCTGCTGGATGCCTCGGGCGACGTGGCCTTCATCCTCCAGCACGCCGTGGACGTGACGGACCTGCGCTCCGCGGACCTCTCCACCTGGGCGCCGGAGGACCGGCCGGAGGGCTTCTCCCAGGATCAGCTCGCGCACCTGATGGCCCGGATGTCGGCGGTGCAGGAGAACAACGAGAAGCTGGAACACGAGCGCCGCTACCTCCGCCAGCTGCTCGAGACGTTGCCCGGGGTGGTGGCGGTCCTCCGGGGGCCCGACTTCGTCTTCGAGATGGTCAACGAGAACTACCTGCCCTTCGTTGGCTTCCGGAACATCATCGGCATGCCGCTGCTCCAGGTGCGTCCGGAGCTCAAGGACCCCAAGAACAAAGGCGTCTACAACCTGTTCGAGCGGGTGTTCCACCAGGGCGAGTCGATCGCCATGCGCGCCTTCAAGATCTCCCTGCGCAAGAAGGAGAGCGATCCGCTGCAGGAGCTGTTCCTCGACTTCGACTACCGGCCCATCCGCCTGCCGGGAGGGCCCGTCCTGGCCATCCTCGTGTATGGCCAGGACGTCACGTCGCGGGTGCTCGCCGAGGAGCAGGTGCGCCACTACCAGGAGCACCTGGAGGAGCTGGTGCGCGAGCGCACCCGCGCGCTCGAGGAGAGCGAGGCCGAGCGGCGCAAGACCGAGGCGCAGTTGCGCCAGTCCCAGAAGATGGAGGCCGTGGGCAAGCTCACCGGCGGCGTGGCGCATGACTTCAACAACCTGCTCCAGGTCATCGCCGGCAACCTCCAGCTGCTGCAGCGCGACCTGGTGGGCAACGAGCGCGCCCTGACCCGTGTGCAGACGGCCACCCGCGCCGTGGACCGGGGCGCCAAGCTCGCCTCCCAGCTGCTGTCCTTCGCGCGCCGCCAGCCGCTCCAGCCGCTCGTCGTCAACGTGAGCAAGGTGGTGCGCGGCATGGATGATCTGCTGCGCCGCACGCTGGGCGAGGAGGTGGAGCTGGAGACCTCCACCCACAAGGAGCTGTGGAACACGTCGCTGGATCCCAACCAGTTCGAGAACGTCATCATCAACCTGGCCGTCAACGCCCGGGACGCCATGAATGGCAGCGGCAAGCTGACGATCGAGGTCGGCAATGCCACGCTCGACGACCACTACTGCCGGCTGCACCCCGAGGTCCTCCCCGGCCAGTACGTGTTGCTGGCCGTCTCGGACACGGGCGGAGGCATGACGCCGGAGGTGATGGAGCGGGCCTTCGAGCCGTTCTTCACCACCAAGCCCGAGGGCCGTGGCACGGGCCTGGGCCTGAGCATGGTGTATGGCTTCGTCAAGCAGAGCGGCGGCCACATCAAGCTCTACAGCGAGCTGGGCCATGGCACCACCATCAAGCTCTACCTGCCCCGGGCGGTGGAGGCCGAGGCGGAGGACGCCCAGGTCGTCACCGGCCCCATCCAGGGAGGCACGGAGACCATCCTCGTGGTGGAGGACGACGCCGAGGTGCGGGCCACCGTGGTGGAGATGGTGAGCGAGCTGGGCTACCGCGTGCTCAAGGCCGTGGACGCGGCGAGCGCGTTGGTGATCCTCCAGAGCGGCGTCCCCATCGAGCTGTTGTTCACGGACGTGGTGATGCCCGGTCCGGTGCGCAGCCCCGAGCTGGCCCGGCAGGCCAAGGAGCTGCACCCGGACATTGAGGTGCTCTTCACCTCGGGCTACACGGAGAACGCCATCGTCCACGGTGGACGGCTGGATGCGGGCGTGCAGCTGCTGAGCAAGCCCTACAGCCGGGAAGAGCTGGCCCGCAAGCTGCGGCAGTTGCTCGATGGCCGCCAGCAGCGCCTGGCGGTCCGCGGGCCCACCCGTGCGGCACCGGCCCCCACCGCCTCCGTGTCCGTGCGCCCGCCCGCGCCCGCCGCCGCGTCCCGCCGGTTGCGCGTGCTGCTGGTGGAGGATGACGAGGACGTGCGCTCGTCCGCGTGCGAGCTGATGGATCTGCTGGGGCACGAGGTGCTGCCCGTCACCAGCGCCGAGGAGGCCCGGGGCGCCATGGCCGCCAGTGGCTTCGACGTGTTGTTCACCGATGTGACGCTGCCGGGTGCGTCGGGAGTGGACCTGGCGCGCGAGGTGACGGAGCGCAAGACGGGGATGAAGGTCATCCTCGCCTCGGGCCATGGAAACGTGGCGCTCCCCAAGGGAGAGGCACCGCTGGAGGGCGTGGTGGTGCTGCCCAAGCCCTACTCGCTGCCGCAGATTCAGGCGGCACTGGAGCAGGCGGTGGCCCAGCCCTGAGCCGCCGCTCCCCGAGCGGCTATTCGAAGACCACGGTCTTGTGACCGTAGGCGATGATGCGGTCCTCCAGGTGGCAGCGCACCGCTTCCGCGAGGACCACGCGCTCCAGGTCGCGGCCCTTGCGCTCCATGTCCGCGACCGTGTCCCGGTGCGACACGCGCGTGACGCCCTGGGCGATGATCGGCCCCTCATCCAGCTGCTCGGTGACGTAGTGGCTGGTGGCGCCCACCAGCTTCACGCCCTTGCGGAACGCCTGCCGGTAGGGCTCCGCGCCCGCGAAGGCCGGCAGGAAGCTGTGGTGGATGTTGATGATGCGGTTCGGATACGCGGCGACGAAGTTGCCGGTCAGGATCTGCATGTACCGGGCGAGGACGACCAGGTCGACCCGCTCCTCGGCCAGACGGGCCAGGATGCGCCGCTCCTGCTCGGCCTTGTTCCCCGCGATGGGCTCGTGCACGAAGGTGTAGCCACGGCGGGTGAGCTCCGGACCGAGGTCCGGGTGGTTGGAGATGACGACGGGCACGTCGCACTGGATCTCCCCCGTGCGGTGACGGTCGAGGATGTCCAGCCCGCAGTGCGGATGCTTCGAGATGAGGATGCCCACGCGCAGCCGCTCGGACAGCACCCGCAGCGAGTGCTGCATGCCCAGGGCATCCAGGCCCTTCGTCAGCTCGGCGCGGACGCGCTCCCAGCCGTCCGGAACGGGAAACTCGATGCGCTGGAAGAAGAGGTTGGCCTCCGCGTCCAGGTGCTGGTCCGCGTGGTGGATGTTGAGCCCCAGCTTGAACAGGAGCCCGGACACATCCGAGACGATCCCTGGCCGGTCCGGGCCGGTGATGCGAACGACTGCGCGGTGGGTCGAGGTCATTGGCTCCACCCCTAACACGAGGCCGTTGAGTTCGCGCCCTGTCATTCCGCCGCCTCCATCCTCGGTTGACGGGCATGACACAGCTCCCCGTAATCTTGGGGGCGCTCCTGACGAACGGGAAGCATGGCCAAGAGGCTCCTCATGGTGCGCTGGGCGGTTCTCCTGCTGTTCCCTTTCCTCGTGGGGTGCAGCACGCCAACGAAGGTCATTCGCCTGGACACGGGACTGGGCGAGCCTCTCGTCCACGTCCCTCGCCAAGACGTGAAGCCGGTGGAACTGAGCGAGGAGGAATTCAAGGAGGCTGTGGCGGAACACGCCGCCTCCGTGCCAGTCGTGGCGCAGCCCCTGGAATACGCCCGGCGGCTGTTCGGAGTACCTGAGCGCAGCGGCTGGTTCCGGTACGAAGGGAGGAGTCAGCAATTCATTGCCTCGGAGCCAGGGAACCCCCAGGACCTGCACCTGTTGCCCGAGGATGAGGAACTGAAGCGCTGCTACCTGCTGTGGTGCGAGCGAACGTGGGGGACCGGGGACTGCCTCCGCCTGCTGGTGGACAAGCCCTTCCTGGATGGGGATGCCAGGTACGCCCTGGCCATGGCCATTGCCCAGAACAAGGTGCTGGGTGCCATGGAGGAAGAGTTGGCTCGAATGGTGAGTCCCCAGGCCGTGGTGGCCACGGTCGTCAGTGGCCTGACCATGTATGCCGTCTTGCTCACGCTGCCCGAGCCCGTCAGCAAGGGCCTCGCTGCGATTCTGACGCTGGGCGCCATGGCGTATCTAGGCTGGGACTCGGTTTGGCGGCTGATTGATGGATGGCTGGTGCTGATGAAGGAAGTGGATCGAGCCACGACCTTCGACGAGCTCTACGCGTCTGGAGAGAAGTTCGGAGATACCCTGGGGGAGAGGGCGGCTCGATCGTTCGTGATGCTTGCCACGGTGGCCATGGGGAACACGGCGACAGGCATGGTAGCGACGATGCCGAAGTTGCCTGGAGCCGGACAGGCGGCAGTGGTGGCAGAGGCACAATTGAACATTCGCTTGACGGCCCCTGCACTGGCTCAGGTGGAGTCGGTTGTTCTCAGCGCCAGGGGCGTCACCTTCGTGCTGGCTCCCAACGCCGTGGCCATGGCGGCTCGCGACAGTTCGAGCAGCGGTGCCGTAGGAAGATTCAGAGCAGGAACCTACGGTGAGCTCAAGAATGCTGGCATCAAGGACGCGCACCATGTGATTCAAGATGCCGCCGTTCGGGAGTTGCCCGGATATGACAGTCGTGCAGCCCCCGCTGTTGAACTGAAGGGCCCAGCGACACGCGTTGGCACTGCACACGATGAGGCGACTCAGGTTCAGCGTCAGGCCGGAGGGGGGACCTATGCTGACGAGCGGAGAATCGCCTATGAGGCGCTACGACGCGCAGGTCTGTCTCATGAAGAGGCGCAAACGCTGATTGGCCGCGCGGATGCCTACTTCAACTCGATCGGCGTCACTCCATCGACACCGACCAGAATCCCCGGTAATCGGTAGGAGGCCGTACTGTGGACACAAAATTGATGGTTCAGATTCGGCGCCTGATAGAGGATCTGGCGGCGGGACGGTATGCGGAGATCGCAGCGGATGGTCGAGCAGGACGCCTGACCGAGGCAGAGTTGAGAACTGCTGTCGAGGACTATGGGCGGACTCTTGTTCCCATGCCAGATGACGTTGAGATGACTGTAGATGTCTATGAGCAACCGTCCTCCCCAGATACAGTCGCCATTGATGTACCGCTGTGGACCCAGGAGGAGGGCCGCGGTGATCTGACGCTTTCGTTGACGGCGATCAAGCAGGGCGAAACCTACACAGTCGAAGTGGACGACCTGCACGTTCTTTAACCCACCGTCATCTGGGCAAAACCACCTCACCAGGGCACACGCTACCGTCAGGCTCCCAAATTCCTCGGATCTTCTGTAGCTGAGGTGGGCGCTCGTCGGTGGACTGTGCATCCCTATCTGGATGGCTGCCTCCCTCATCCTCCTTACGCGGAGCCTGCAAGCCAGACCCCGCTTCGTGCAGCATCCGCGCGACAGTGTCGCTACTCACCTCATGCCCTGTGTCTCCTTCTTCCCCGAGATGAATTATCTGTACTGCGGATATGACGCTCCGGCGCCAGGGCCACACGCCGGAGCAAGCAATTCCCCCTGTGGCGGGCTCACGCTCACGGGATGGTGACGTTCTGGTCACTCCTCACACCACAGGCGATGGGGGCCTCCGCGGCGGGGCATTCCCCGGCGGTGTAGGAGGAGATGCCTGTGCTGTACCAGCGCCCGACTCCCGAGTCCGTCACCTTCACCCCATCGCGTAGCAGCTCGTACTGGCAGGCCTGTCCACCCGAGTATCCGCCGCAAACGCTGTTCAGGCGCACCGTGTAGTTACCAGGCGTCGAGGTGGTGTAGCGGACCACGCCAGGAACGGGGCCACACCACTCCACGGAGCCACTCACCGTGACACACCATTTGCCGGGGGAGGAGAAGCGGAAGCGCTGGTTGGTCCCGCCAAAGCAGTCGAACTGGACCATGAGCTGGTTGTCCGCCGTGGAGGGGCCCGAAACGGAGACACACTTGCCCGTGTGCTTGGGCTTTATCTCGTAGTACCCCCCGC
>NZ_DBNGVP010000230.1:0-3897 GCF_057119385.1 Archangium sp.
CACCACGCCCCAGGACTCGACTCCCTCCAACCGCTCACGCTTCGGAGTCCTCACCGTGTGGCTGTGCACCGCTGCAGGCCTGGGCTGTCCCGCCGCCCAGGTGAGGCCGGAGCCAGAGGACTGCCCCGCCGAGGCCCGGCACAACATGTTCGAGGTGCTGAAGCTCAATGAGGGCATGGAGCTCCAGGCCATCGTCGACATCCACCAGCCTGGGGGCCCGTGGGAGGATGGCACCTACCGCGACGGCCCCATCGTCGGCCGCGTGGTGCAGCGCGACTGGTCCCCACCAGAATTGCCTGGTGGCACGCTCTTGTACGGGAGGCTCTGGACAGGCCCTGGGATTCAGAACCGGAATGGGGAGGAGGCCGTGCTGGGGCGCTACACCGAGGCGCTGCTGCCGGACGGCCGCAGGCTGCCGGTGTGCATCGTCCTGGGCGGGCCGGAGGGGCGCTGGCACAAGCTACCCGGCTCCGAGCCCGGGGCCGTTCGACTAGAGCTGGAGTTACCGGTGGCAGCCGTCTGGCGCTGGCCGTGAGTTGTTACACACCCTCAGCAGGCCAAGACCGTCCATGAGTTGGGTCTTACGGAATGAGTCTTGGATGATTGCGGCGCAGCCGTTCTGTTGGTGCATTTGATCGACCTCCAGGCATGGGGGTCATCACCAACCCAAAAGCAAGAACATCCAGGAGCCTGTCGGCGAATCGGCCAGAGGTCCTGCTCGAGCACTACACCCGCTTCATCCAGCCCAACGGCTTCAAGGCCCAGGTGGTGGCCGTCAACCGCGACACCGCCATCACCTACAAGGACACGCTCGACACGCTCAACGCCCCCGAGTCCGCGCTCCTCTTCACCGCCGGCCACAACGAGGGCGCGCGCTACCAGAAGCACGCCACCACCAGACAGCAACAGGCGCGCCTCATCGAGCGGTTCCTCGACCCCAGGGACCCGCTCCGCCTGCTGGTGGTCTGCGACATGCTGCTCACGGGCTTCGATGCCCCCATCGAGCAGGTCATGTACCTGGACAAGCCCCTGCGCGAGCACAACCTCCTGCAGGCCATCGCCCGCGTCAATCGCAAGGCGGACGGGAAGAAGTACGGGCTCGTCGTGGACTACTGGGGCGTGTCCGGGGCGCTCCACGAGGCGCTCGCCATCTTCTCGCCCTCGGACGTGAAGGGCGCCCTGCAACCGAAGCTGGACGAGCTGCCCCGCCTCCAGACCCGCCACCAGGCCGCGATGCGCCTCTTCCAGAAGGTGAAGGACCCGGATGACCTCGAGGCGTGTGTCGCCCTCCTGGAGCCCGAGGACGTCCGCGCCACGTTCGACCTGGCCTTCCGGGCGTTCTCCGAGTCGCTCGACATGCTCCTGCCCGACCCGCGGGCGCTGCCCTACGTGGATGACCTGCGCTGGCTCGGGAAGATTCGCGCCGCCGCCCGGGCCCGCTTCCGCGACAGGAGCCTGGACCTCGCCGACTGCGGCGCGAAGGTGCGCCAGCTCATCGAGGAGTCCGTCATCGCCGAGGGCATCCAGATCCTCGTGAAGGAAGTCTCCCTCTTCGGCAGGGAGCTCGAGGAGAAGCTCGAGGCGCTGAAGACCCCCGAGGCGAGGGCCAGCGAGATGGAGCACGCCCTCCGGCATGAAATCCACGTCAGGCTGGAGGAGAACCCGGCCTTCTACACGTCCCTGCGCGAGCGGCTGGAGCAGCTCATCGCGGACCGGAAGCTCCAGCGCATCGACGACGCACGGCAGCTGGAGCTCCTCCAGGGCTTGCGTGCCGAGGCGCGCGACGAGCAGGGTGCCGCCCAGAAGGCCGGCCTGAGCGACTTCGCGTTCGCCATCTACGGCGTGTTGGAGGAGGGCCCCCTTCCCCAGGCCGGGGAGCCGGACATCGTCTACGACGAGTCCCGGAAGGCGCTGGCGTCCATCATCCAGGAGGCCATCGACCCGAGCACCGACATCATCGACTGGGCCACCAAGGAGGACGTGCAGCGGGAGATGCGCCAGAGCATCAAGAAGCGGCTCCGGGCCGCCCGGTTCGGAGAGCCCGCGAAGGTGGAGGCGGCGACGGCGAGAATCATGGACCTCGCGCGGGCCCGGAGGAAGCGGTGAGCGGAGGGGAGGAGCGCTCGGAGGTGCAATGGGGGACCACACGGATTGCCTACGGCATCCGCAGGAGCACCCGGCGCCGGACCGTGGCCCTGAGCGTCACGCCGCCGGGGCAGATCATCCTCACCGCGCCCCGGGACACCCCGGTCGAGCGGCTCGATGCGGTGGTGCAGGCCAAGGCGAAGTGGATCACCTCCCGCCTGCGCCTCGTGCGGCCCGCCGAGCCGAGACCGGGCCCCCGGGAGTTCGTCGGGGGAGAGACCTTCCTCTACCTGGGGAGGCAGTACCGGCTGGAGGTCCGCCGTGGGGGTGCGGCCCCGGAGGTCCGGCTCGAGCGCGGCCGGCTGCGCGTGGGAGTCCCCGGAGCCCTCAGCGGGGAGGCGCGGGCGGGAGCAGTCCGGGAAGCGCTCTCCGCGTGGTACCGGGCGCACGCCCGGGAACGGCTGACCGAGCGGGTGATGGGGTGGGCACAGCGGGCCGGTGTGCCCGAGCCCCGGGTGCTCGTCCGCGAGCAGGAGAAGCGCTGGGGGAGCTGCGGTGCCGGGGTGGTGCGCTTCAACTGGCGCATCATCCAGGCGCCGATGCGGTTGGTGGACTACGTGGTGGCCCACGAAATCATCCACCTCACCCATGACGACCATGGGCGGGAGTTCTGGGCGGCGCTGGGGCGGTTGCTTCCGGATTACGAAGCGAGACGGGAGCGGCTCCGCATGGAGGGGCCGCGGCTCGTCTGGTGAACCTCACTGCCTGGCGAGGATGCGCCCTTCTCCATCAACGGCGTACTCCGCGCCCCCATCCGTGATGATGGCGCCAGGAGCACACCGCGACAGGTCCGGGGTGAAGCGCACGAAGAAGATGTTGTTGTCGTTGGGCTGCCAGATCGACACATGGAACGTTTCCCGAAGGGAGAGACACCGAGCCACGAGGTCGTCCCCCTTCCGCGGCGCCGTTCCGGGTGGCAGGAAATCATTCAGGGCTGCTTCGAGCGCCACCACCGAAGGACCCTCGAGGTGGAAGCCCTTCTCATATGAATCTGGAAACCGCACCCTGGCGGCCACTTCCGGAGGTGCCCATTCCGGCTTCTTGTAGAAGCCATACCTGAGAAGTGAGCAACCCGTCAGGGTCATCAAACAACAGGGGACCACGAAGAAGGTCCATTTCATGGATGTCCCCCTCCAACAGCTCGTTTTCCACTCAAGGCAGCCAATCCCGCCCCTCCAGCATCTCAATGTCTCCAGCATGAGTTGGCGATCCCAGATCCGGCCGGTGCTCGGGTCAACGAACCGCACGGGCAGCCAGTGCGCTCGGGTACTCATGTCCTTCTTCGAGAACTGGCGACCATGCGGATGGGTATGAGCGCCCCCAAGGATGACAACATCCCTACGCCTGATGGCCCGAGCGCCAGTGTAACAATCTCCGCTCAGCAGGTCACCTCCTCGTCCGCGCATGGCGCTCCATGCGCTCGCGCCAGTCCCTCCTCGACTCCTCTCTCACCCAGCTCTACCGCTCCGCAGAGCGCCACCGCTCCTGAGCCACCACCTCACGGATAGCCATTGGCTCAACCCCCTTGGGTTCCCCGGTGGTCCGCGGACGTGATGGCTTGACGCGGCCGTCCACGTTTCCATGTAGTCCTGAACAACGGCCGCCTGTTCGAGGCCCGCAGGAGACGGGACGCCCTCTCCAGCAGCCTCACCAGTGGGGACTCCCGGTACACAGCACTGCACGCGATGCGGGGGCAGCTACCGCCGCCCTACCAGCGGGCCTTCGACGAAGTGCGGCAGGCCCTGCTACAGC
>NZ_DBNGVP010000231.1:0-24717 GCF_057119385.1 Archangium sp.
GCGCGAGCTCGCCGAGCTCCTCGAGACCATGAACAAGGGGGTGAAGGTCCTCGAGGCGGCGCTGCTGTTGAAGGAGTCCATGGAGGCGCTCACCCTCGTGTCGGCGCTGAAGTTCACCCTGCCCGCGCTGCGCGCGGCGGCGCCCGTCACGCTCGGCGTGGGCCTCGCGGTGGGCCCCAACGGGGTGATGATGGGGACGCGGATGGTGGTGTCCGCCGAGTGGGTGGAGATGATGCGCCAGTTGGTGCGCGCGGGCGTCCTCTCCCTGCCCGCCGTCAGCGCCGCCGTGCGCCTCCAGGCCGGCCACGTGATGATGGCGCAGGGGCACGGCGACCTCCCGAGTGGCGTGCGTGAGGCGCTGGGCGACAGCCCCGAGGTGCGGGGCATGCGCGTGACGGGCAAGACAGGCGCCGGTATGGCCGCGCCCCCGCGTCACCACGTCATGCCCAAGGAGTTCCGCGAGTGGTTCGAGCAGCGCGGCTTCACTGGCGAGCTGAGCATCGAGCGGTTCTGCGTCACGTTGCAGCAGGCCCACCACCAGGCGATTCACGGTGGTGGCGACTGGAAGCAGGGCCGCACGTGGCCGGGTGAATGGAACCAGATGCTCATGGGGGCGCTGCTCAAAGCCGAGTCCAGGGCAGGCCGGATGTTGACGCGGAACACGATCCTGGAGATCGTCGCGGAGCGTATGAGGTTCTATGACATCCCGATGAACTTCGTCCGCTGTCGTGGGAAATGAGCGATGACCGACGGACGCTCCTGGGAGGGTAACTGGAAGGTGCGCTTGTACGAGCGGGTCCGCGAGCGGGGCTACGACTCGCTCACCGCCTTCGCCGAGGCGCGTCCCACCGCTTCGCTGGTGGCGCTGGCCGAGGAGCTGGGGCCGGACGACATCGCGGGCGTGCAGGTGTTCGGCGGACTGTTGGCCGAAGCGGAGCGGCGCAAGCAGGTCACGCGCCTGGTGCGCAGCCTGCTCGTGCGCGAACTGTCTCAGCGTCTCCCCAATGGCTGGCCGACCGTGCTGGACGACGAAAACCGCCTCAAGGTTGCCGTGGCGCTCGGCACGTGGTTTGCCAGTGCTCCTGAAACCCATAAGGAGCGCGTTGACAAGGCAGGCGATTCACTCCTCGCCACGCCGCCGCCGCCCGGTTGGCGTCCGCTCGGGCCGGACGACGAGTTGCTGCTCACGCTCCTCCCTGACGAAGAAGCCTGAGCATCATCACTGGAAGGGACAATGAGCGATGGAGGTGCTTGGGAGGGCAACGTTAGAGCGCGGCTGTATGAGCGGGTTCGCGATCGGGGTTACGACTCGCTCACTGCTTTCGCGAACACCCGCCCTACTGCCTCCTTGGTGGCGCTGGCTGACGAGTTGGGCCCGGACGACATCGCAGGGGTGCAGGTGCTGAGTGGGTTGCTCGCCGAGGCGGAGCAGCGCAAGCAGGTCACTCGCTTCGTGCGTGATGTGCTCGTGCGCATGTTGTCCCAGAGTCTTCCCGATGGGTGGCCGACTGTGCTGGACGATGCCAACCGCTTCAGGGTTGCCAAGGCAATGGGTCGCTGGTTCGCCTACACTCCAGAAACCCACAAGGAGCGCGCTGACAGGGCTGGTGATGCACTCCTGGCCGCGCCGCCGCCGCCCGGTTGGCTCCCGCGCGGGCCTGACGACGAACTGCTGCTCACGCTCCTGCCCGACGAAGAGGTCTGAGTCAATGCTCGCAGAGCCCCGTGGTCGCGCGGCTTGACGACGAGCGCAGGGCAACAGGGGCGCTCATCGCGGTGCGGGTTCATCTCGTGGAGGGGACGATGAGTGACGGACGCGCTTGGGAGGGTAACATCAAAGCACGCTTGTATGAGCGGGTCCGGGAGCGCGGCTTCGATTCGCTCACTGCCTTCGCCGAGGCGCGCCCTGCCGTCCCGCTTCACTTGCTCGCCGAGGAATTGGGCAAGGACGACGTCGCCGGGGTACAGGTCTTGAGTGGACTGCTCGCCGAGGCGGAGCGGCGCAAGCAGGTCACGCGGTTTGTGCGGGACGTTTTCGCGCGCCTGTGGACCGAGAGCGTTCCCGACGGTTGGCCAGCAGTGATGGATGACGAGGCCCGCTTCGCCGTCGCCGAGGCGCTCGGCTGTTGGACTGCCTACACGCCAGAAACACATAAGGAGCGTGTCAAGCAGGCCAGGGCAGCGCTCCGCGCCTCACCACCGCCGCCCGGCTGGCGCCCACTCGGGCCTGACGACGAGTTGCTGCTCACGCTCCTGCCCGACGAAGAAGTCTGAGCTTCACCCCTGGAGAGGACCCTGTGCGAGGGCCATTCCTGGGAGGCTAACGCGCTCACCCTCCCCCCAGGTGGACGGGGGTGAACAGGGAGCGCATCAGCAGGTTCTTGGGAGCGATGGCGCCACGCAGCACGGCGCGAGAGAGGCCACCACCGCACGGGTCGAAGTCCCGCGCGGGCGTGGTGCCCAGATTCTTCAGCGGTCGCCACGTGGGTGGTGCGGCGGGAGCGCGAAGCTCCCGTCGCTCGGGGTCCCGGGCGTGAGCACGTCATCTCCCGGGCGCTGCGTGTCGGCCCGGGTGCTGCGCGCTACCAGGGTGAGCCGTACCTGGCGGATGTTGGCCGGATAGTTCCAGGGCGCCGATGGCGGTGCCGACGAGCCACTCGACGAGGGTGAACCCCAGCTGGGTGGGAAGGGGCGGGCACGCGGAGGAATCCTTGCCCCCGCCGGGCGCGCGTTGCCCAACTCGGACGCGTATCGGCAGCACGTGAGGCGGGCTGACCATCGGATACAAACGGGCCGTGGCGCACGGGAACTCTATGCACGCAAGTGAAGTGGAATCCACGACGTGCGACATGGGGGGGAGGCTAGTGTATGCTGACTGGTGGACTGCCGAGCAGGTCAACCCCGGGGAGCCAAGAGTGAGAGAATTTACTTTCCAGGTTCGCGCACCGGAGCTTCACCTGAGTGACGAGCTTGACCAGATCTCGCAAGGAATGTGGCCGGGCGTCACACCGGTGCGTTCGGTCCGAGTGGATGAGCCGACTGCGACTCTCTTCAGGCCCCATCTTGAAAGCGACTGGGGTTCGCTCTATTCCGCGTTGCCCGATTTTTTCAATCAGTTCGTCAGGGGACGATGGAGGGGAAACGACCAGCAGCACCTTCCCACTACGCTGGTTGGAGACTTCGGAGAGTTCTTGACCGCGTGTGTCCTTCGCACCATGGGCGCAACCCGCGTGGCCCGTGTGATTCGCGCCTCCCATCTACACAGGCCGGATTTTGTTGCCTACTTTCCAGCCCGCCGTGAGGTTCTCGCCATTGAGGTAAAGGCAGGAGCTCTCAATGGGAGCAAATTGGAGGAGGCCACCTGGAATGCGAGCCGGGCTGGACACACGCACCACCTCAACATTTGCTCGCTTCTCCGCAACCGACGTGAGGATGGCATTGAGCAGATCACAGCAATGACTAGCAATCCTGGACGCCGGCGTCCTCCAAGGGGGCATCCGTGGGACCTTGGTTATGCGCGTGTGCCGGCACATCGTACCGCGGTCGCCACGCCGTATTTCATTGATGGTCGCATCTCTCAGGCGGGCCCGCCGTGGGCTCAGCACTCGAAGCCGAAAGCATGCAATGGGCTGCGGTGCAGAGACTGTGTCTTGCCCGGGGCGAGGGGACCCGTGCCTGTGCTGCTGCCTATCTTTTATAACTCCGAGGTCATTCTCAGGCCTCTCCCTCCTCCTGACGACTTGGAGCGCTACGTGGACGCACACGCGCTCGCAGCCAGGGCTGTTTGGACTGGCTCCGAGTCACTGTTTCATTCTGCGTGGATGCAGTTCGTTTCTCTTTTTCATGTGGATAAGGATTTCTATAAGGGGGCTGCTGGCGCGGCTGGTGGTCACCTGTTGGATGTATTGGCTGCGGGTGTCGAAGCGGAGGTTGTCCAGAGCACGCCGCTGCTCTTGAAGGAAGCCGGGCTCACAGGTGAGGTGTTCGAATCCCTGGTGGAGGAGCAACTCCGCGAGGCCGATCCAAAGAGCCAGAGCATGATGGGTACGTCGCGGAGGCCGTCCGTCTCGAAGTTTGAGGCAGACTGGGAGGAATTCTGGCGTACTCGCCCGAAGAAGAAGTCACGAAGTCGGCAGAGGTTGCCTGCCCTCAATCCTGATGGTGGGGGAGCAATTCGCAACTGGGTGAATGAGACTGCGAGCGAGCAATCAACCCAGGAAGCGATCCTGGAGACACCCGGCGCGACCATCTTCTGGCTTCCCGCTGATCCAGACGAGCAAGCTGAGTTCCGAATTGCCTCCGAGACGCCTGACACGACTCGGCGAGTGGTGGATGAGGTGCTCAAACTATTCGGCGGAGGCCGTCCGGGCGCCCAGCGCCTTGAGCTCAGAGTCAGGGACGGCGAAGTGACACTCATTACGGTGCGTGACGGAGCGCTTCTCACGGGTGAGGCGTTCATCAGCGCAGAGGCAACAGCCATCGTGCGAGGCACGCGCTGAACTGTATGAATCGTCTGAGACACTTTGCCCGGATTCGGTGTGACATGCTTCGCCACTATATGAGCGTAGCTCACGCCCCGTTGTGTCTGGCCCTGGCCTTGAATCTCCTGCTGCTGGCCGCCGCATGCTCCTCCTCTCGAGGGTACATGACTCATGGCGAGATACGACAGCCGCAGTCTCCAACTGGTCATGAGTCGCGGGACTCCGACCCAACGAGTACGCTTCCTCGAGCGCAGGCCGCCCGTATCCCTGGCCAGACTCTAGCTGAAGCGCCCAACGAACTGGCGGCCCCCGCCGACAGCTTTCGTCTCTGGCTCCCTCCTCCGCTTCTCAACCCCGCCATGGATGTGCTCACGGTGGACGAGGTCCGTCCCTTCCTGACCGCCTTCGCCTCCCTCTCTCCGCCGTCCCGGGTCCGGTTGCGACTGCTGGAGGTTCCCGGGGCGGAGGGGGCCGGCAAGAGCCCCGCAGAGCCTTGGGAGTCGCGCCTGCGCGAGGAGTTCATCTCCCGCTTCGGTCCGCCGCTGCTGCCACTGCCGGCATCCCTGTCCACGAGTCGCCTCTTCCTGGCCCTTCAACTCGCCCCCCTCTACATGCACGAGGGCATTCGCCAGGCTGCCATCGATCTTTTCACCTCCCAGGCCTTCATCCTCGGTGTCTGTCTGTCGGTCATGGTGTACTTCTCCGCCTGGCTGGCGCCCGAGCCGATTTTCAGCAAGGCATTCGCGGCGGCACTTACCTTTCGCCTGGCCCTGGTGGCTGGCGTGTTGGAGATAGGGCAACTGGCCCTTGCCTGCTTACGCCTGTACCGGGAGTCTGAAGCCTCCACCACCCGCCAGGAGTTGGAAGCCGCTGCCCGGCGTTTCGCCTACTCCATGAGCGGGACCTACCTGAGGGTGTTGGTGACGGTGGCCACTCTGGGCGTGGCCAGGTTCATCCCCCAGGTGCCCGAGGCGGGCATCTGGCGGTTGCTACCGTCGGTGTCCCCCGATGGGCTCGCCGTCGCGCGGTCCGTGACCCACTTGCAGATGGTGGCGGACGGCTCGCTCATCGTCTCTGGCGTAACCGCCAGCGGCGCCACCTGCTCCGCCCTGGCCTGGTGCGCCTCGGCGAGTGCCTCCGGTGGTTCCTCCCCACTCTCCACCCGCTACGGTTCTCCTCATACCCGGCAGAACCCTGCCCACAACGAGGCCATCGAGAAGGAACTGGCCGCCCGGGAAGCCGCCGGACACACCGACTTACGCAAGAACAAGGCCCAAACGAGCGCGGAGGGCTCCCGGCTCTTCGACCAGAATCCGGCCAGCAAGCCGCGCTTCCGTAGACCCGACGTATCCTCCGTGCGGCCCGATGGAACACGACATAATACAAACTATGTCTCTGATCCGAAGGACCTGCAGCGCGAGCTGGAGGCGTTCGAGGCAATGAAGCGAGCGGATCCTGGCGCCATCCACGAGCTGTACATGCCTGACGGCAGGCTGCTCCAGAGATACGTGCCCGCTGGCGTCCACTACCCATCGTCTGGCACGTAGGCAATGACGTCGAAAACAGACACAGCGCGCATGTGGGCCGAGTTGGTGGACGCGGTCGGCGAGGGGGACGAGACGCAGGCCCGGGCGCTGGTGCGTGAGCTCAATGCCCGGCCCCGGCGAGCCCGGGCTCTGCTGGAGGCCATGCTGGACCACGAGGACGCCCGGGTGCGCCAAGCCGGGGCGTTTGGTCTCGGAGAACTCGGTGGTACCGCCAGCGTGCGTCGCCTGGAGAAGCAACTCCAGGTGGAGGAGTCGCGTGGAGGTTACGACGCGGCCTCCGTGATTGAAATCATCACGGAATCGCTGGGACGTATCGCGGACATCTCCGCTCGAGGCGGGCTGCTCCGCCAGCTGGAACGGCTGACGGGGCCGCGGGTTTCTCCTTCAGAGGTCAACACGCTGGCCCGAGCGCTGTGGCGAAGCCGTCACCCGGAACTGAGGCCCGCCGTCCAGCGGGCACTGGATCGCCTGCCGCCAGCAGCGGCTGCCTCCCTGCGCGGACTGTGGGTACTGCTGGAGAAGTCTCCAGGGCAATTGCGCGCCTGGGTCGAGGATGTGCAGGTGCCTGTCGCGCTGAAGGCAGAGGTGCTGCCTGTATTGGAGGAAGAGGTTCCGGATGAGTGGGTGGACGTGCTCCCCGCCTTCATTTCCCTGGCCTGCGCTCAGGCTCCCAGCGCGGTGCCGCAGTTGCGAGGAGACGCGCTCTGCTTCTGCGAGCGCCTGTTCATCCTGCTGATGCTGGACGACAAGCGCCTGCTGATGGCATTGCCAGCCGAGGCCAGAGAGCAGTTGCGCGAGACAGCCCGGACGTTGGTGGCGGCGAAGTCCCTGCGCTGTGCCCTATGGGCCGCGACGGTACTCCAATACGTCGGGCAGCCCGAGGATGTGCTGCTCCTCGAGGCTCATCGTCCCGAGGACGCCACCTTCGCGGAGGTGTTTGACAGGACCATCCAGTCCCTGCGCAGCCCCCCTTCCGGATAGCGCACCGGGTATGGGCTCACCCTCCACCCAGGTGGACGGGCGTGAACTGGGAGCGCATCAGCAGGTTCTTGGGTGCGATGGCGCCGCGCAGCACGGCCCGCGAGAAGCCGCCACCGCGCGGGTCGAAGGCGCGCGCGGGCGTGGTGCCCAGGTTCTCCAGGGGCCGCCACGTGGGCGCGCTGTCGGGGAGCGCGGAGCTGCCGGTGCTCGGGGCCCCAGGGGTGAGCACGTCATCCCCCGGGCGCGCCGTGTCGGCCCGGGTGCTGCGCGCCACCAGCGTGAGCCGCACCTGGCGGATGTTGGCCGGGTGCGAGCCGAGCCGCCGGGGCGAGGAATAGGCATCCTCCAGGCGCGGCCTCTCCAGCTCGGGCGTGGCGATGTGCCACGTCTCGCCCCACGGCACGTCGTCATTCACCCCCACCAGTGGCGGTGGTGTGTCACCCAGGGTGTTGAGGATGTAGGCCACCTGCAACTGCTCGATGCCCACCGCGATGGGCGTGGCGTCCTCGCCGTCGATGGCGCCGTCGTCGTTGATGTCCACTCCCCGGTGCAGCATGAGGTAGGGCGTGGCGCCCGGGGTGGCCGGATCCCCGTCATCGTCGAAGGCCGTGACGTAGAAGCTGTTGCGCTCCACCCGCACCACCACCGGCGGCTCCGTGTCGTGGAAGCACGCCTCCGTGTCCAGCGTGTCCAGCTCGCGGAAGAGCGCGCCCGGCGGCCCCATGGGCGAGTCCACCGGCGCCGGCGCGGTGTCCAGCTTGACGGAGAAGCTCTTCGCGGGCGCCGTCTCGCCCACCGTCACGTAGGCGTAGCGCACCGCGCCGGGGCAGAGCACCAGCAGAATCTCTCCCTTGCGCAGCGGGCGCTGGAGCTCGGTGTCGAAGCGCAGGAAGTCCGTGCCCACCTCGGTGGCGTGGCGGCGGAAGTACAGGTCGCGCGCGTGGACGGTGATGCCGTCCGGGAAGCCCACCCCTCGCGCGTTGCCGTGCGCGTCGAAGGAGTCATAGGCGAGGATGGCCCGGTCCGGGTCCACCCCGTAGCCCGCGTTGCGCACGTGCCGCTCCATGAAGCCCATGGCCTGGCGCACGCTGGACTGCACCGCGCGGCGGCTCGCGTGGGCCTGGTACTGCGAGGCCTGCGAGACGAAGACGAGGCCGATGCCCGTGAGCACCAGCGCGCCGATGGCGGTGCCCACCAGCAGCTCGACGAGGGTGAAGCCACGAGGACGGCGAGGCGCACGCATGCTCAAATCTCCGGAATGGCCGCGGCGCCCCGGCCCATGGCCTGGGGGTTGGCCTTCACCGCCCAGACGTCCACCTGCTTGTACGCCCCCGCCGTGGTGGGAAAGCGCACCATCACCAGGATGCGGCGGGCCTCGGTGTCGCCGTCCGCGTTCTTCACGGGCGCCACCCGCCACGCCACCTCGTAGAGGGAGTCCACGCCGGTGCCACCCCCGGTGCTCACGCTCGCCTGCGCCGCGCCGAGCAGCGGCCGCTCCCCGACGAGCGCCAGCGCATCCGCCAGCTTCACCAGGCCATCCGCCTCCTCGAGGCGCGCGAAGCGCGGGTCCGCCGGAGCGATGGTGCTCTCGTTGGACAGCAGCGTGTGCTCGTAGGGCAGCCGCTCGAAGGCATCCACCAGGTCCCGCGCCACCTTGCTGGCGGTGGACTGGCGCCGGGCGAGCCCGTTCTGCTGGCTGGCCAGCACGTTCATCTGCAGCACGCCGAGCAGGCCGATGGAGAAGATGGCGAGTGCCGCCATGGCCTCGATGAGGCTGAATCCTCGGGCGCCGTGGGCGCGGGGAGTCGGAGACATGGTGACGGTTCCTCCTAGAAGACGCGGATGGCACCGGCCGGCGCGGCGATGACGACCCAGCGCGGCGGGCTGTTCTGGCCGCTGCTCGACTCGGGGGCGAAGGCGATGACACCCCCGGCATCCGTGCCGCCCGTCATCACGCGGACGGTGCCATCGGGAGAGAAGCGGATGACGCCCCGGGTGCCGCCGGTGCCCTCGGTGCAGAAGGTGCATCCCCCCAGCAGCCGGCCCGAGCCAGATGGGGTGAGCGTGATGGCCGAGAAGGGCGCGGGCAGCGCGAGCAGCTCCGTGCGCGGCGCGCCCATGTCCAGGAAGCCCAGGCCGCCCTCGTGGGACAGGCGCAGCTGCTCGTGGCGGACGCCGCCCACGCTGGCCGGGTCGAGCACGTTCTCGCGCGCCCAGTTGAAGGAGCCCACGGCGTCCGCGCGCTCGAGCAGGTACACGCCGAACTCGATGCCGTCGTCATGGAAGACGACGTAGTGGGGCACGCCCATGCTGGTGGCTCGCATCTGTGCGGCGGTGTACAGCGCCCCCACCTCGAAGGCCGCGTTGCTCACGCGCACCCGGGTGGTGCCGTGGAACACCGCGAGGCTCGCGAGCGTGGCCAGGATGCCCACGATGGCGACGACGATGAGCGTTTCGACGAGGGTGAAACCAGCCGAGCGGGACCGGAGGGACACGCGGGAGACTCCTTCCGCCCGGCTGCTTGTGCAAAGCATGGCCCACCCACCCCACGGGGCAGGGTCTCCCTGTCCAAGCCCTTGGAACGAGAGGGAAGCCCGCTCCCTCACGTGACCGCGGGAGTTACCTCGGGCTGACCTTTCTACTGGGAAAGGAATTTCTCTTCCCGGTAACGAATGCACCCCTGCCTGCCCCCGACTCCGGGGCATGCAGGTGAGCCGTCCGGGGTGCGTCAGCCCGCGAAGGGGAAGCGTGAGGAGCTCGTCCGCAGGCCCGCGCCAGCTCGAGAGCACGAGCACCTTCGGCGCGCCGGTGCGGCGGCGGAGCTCGGCGCCGTGGCTGGCCGCGATGGCCCTCCTTGGGGGGGCAGCTCCCCGGCGGAATGCAGTATACGGCCCACCATGAGCCAGCGGCTGAACCTGCTGTCCCCCGAGTTTCGCGAGAATCCCTATCCCTTCTATTCACGGCTGCGCCGCGAGTCCCCGGTGTGCCAGGTGGATCCCCACGGCTTCTGGGCGGTCTCCCGGTACGAGGACATCGTCACGGTGTTCAAGGATCCGGAGCTGTTCTCGTCCTCGGAGATGAAGATCGCCACCCAACCGCCCTGGCTGGGGCGGCGCAATCCGGTCTCGGAGGCGTTGAACCTCGCGGCCCCGCCACAGCATGCCCGGCTGCGCGGCCTCGTCAGCCGCGCCTTCACCCAGTCCATGGTGGGCCGCATGGAGCCGTTCGCGCGCGAGGTCACCTCGCGGCTCGTGGACGCGCTGCCGCGGGGAGAGCCGGTGGATTTCCTCTCCGGGTTCGCCCTGGGCCTGCCCACCAACATCATGGGACTGATGATGGGCGTGGACCCCTCGCTGCAGAAGGAGTTCAAGCGCTGGTCGGATGACATCAGCGGCGTGGTGGTGGTGGCTCCGGACGATGTGGCGCGTCAGGCCGAGGTGCGCAAGACCCTGGATGACATGGAGTCGTACATCCTGGCGCTGATCTCCCGGCGCCGGGCCAGTCCGGGCACGGAGGACCTGGTGACGGATCTCCTCCGGGTGCAGGAGAACGGTGAGCGCCTGACGGACGCGGAGGTCGTCTCCTTCCTCGTGCTGCTGCTGGTGGCCGGCCTGGAGACGACGACGTACCTGCTCAGCCACATGGCGTTGATCCTCGCGCGCAACCCGGAGTGGTTCGAGCGGCTGCGCGGCAACGAGGCGCTCATCAAATCGTTCATCGAGGAGGTGCTGCGCTACGAGCCGCCGAACCACGCCCAGATGCGGGTGACCACCCGGGAGACGACGCTGGGCGGGGTGAAGCTGCCCGCCGGGGCGATGGTGCTGCTGCTGCTGGCCTCGGGTCTGCGGGACGAGAAGTCCTTCCCGGATGCGGAGCGGTTCGATCCGGAGCGGGGCGTCCAGGCCAACCTGGCCTTCGGCCACGGCATCCACTTCTGTCTGGGTGCCCCCCTGGCCCGCATGGAGGCCCGCGTGGCGTTGGGGAAGCTCCTGGGCTCGTTCCGCCGGTTCGAGCTGGCCACGGACCGGGTGCAGTGGATTCAATCCCTGTTCTTCCGCGCGCCCGAGTCCCTTCCCCTGCGCTTCATTCCCCTCTGACCGTCCGCGAACGGAGGAGGGGGCGCACGGCCGGGGTTCCGCGGGCCGTGCGCCGGGCCGTGCTCAACGCTGGAGCAGCAGCGTGCCCTGGGCGTACAGGGGGGCTCCCGTGAGGATGTCCGGACGCCCATCCGCGTTGACGTCGAACACCGCGAGCTCGTGGGCGCCGTTGCGCACCCCGAAAATCCGGGGCGCGGCCAGCCACCCGTACGTATCGCCCCTCATCAGCGACACCGAGTCCATGCCCGGGTTGGCGCACAGCACGTCCCGCTCCCCGTCCCCATCGAAGTCCAGCACGGCGACGGAGAAGCAGTTGCCGCCCGCGGGGTAGCTTCGGCCCGACCACCCCATCCAGCGCCCCCAGCCCGTCAGCACGTGGACGCTGTTGTCGTGGCTGTTGCTGCGCACGATGTCCAGGAAGCCGTCGCCGTTCATGTCCACCAGGACGAGCTGGCCGCCGTACTGGCCCGTGCCCGAGGTCGAGACGTCGATGGGGGGCAGGAAGGTCCCATCGCCCCGGCCCTTGAGCAGCAGCACCCCTCCGCCGGGTGAGTCCTGCAACACGACCAGGTCCAGTGCGCCGTCCTTGTCGAGGTCTCCCAGCGCCAACGCATCCGGATTGGGGCTCGTCGTCACGACCGTGGGGGCGGCGAAGGTGCCGTCGCCCTGGCCGAGCAACAAGCGGACCTCCTGGGTGGAGTAGCCGGGCTCGGGTTGGTACGACACCTGGCAGACGAGGTCCGTCCGCCCATCCCCGTTCACATCGCCGAGGGCGACGTGGCTCGGATTGGCCCCCACGGGGATGTCGGCGGCCGGGCGGAGGGTGCCGTCGCCGTTGCCCAGGAGGAGCCCGAGCTTCATGGCGCCGCCCGTGCCGCGCCGCACCACCACGTCCAGGGCCGCGTCCCCGTCCACGTGGCCCACCGTCAGGCTCCACACCGGGCCTCCCACCGGCACGGGCGTCTGGGCGCGCAGGCCCTCCGGGCCGCCAGCGAGGTGCACCTGGACGCTGTCCGCCACCGGGGTGCTGACGAGGTCCATCTTCCCATCCCCGTTGAAGTCTCCCCGGGCGAGCGCGCCTCCGGGGGCCTCTCCCAGCGACAGGCTCTCGGGGCCGTTGCGCCACACGCGCACGTCCTCGCTGTGGTTCTGGACCGATGCCATGTCCTCCAGGCCGTCCCCGTCGAAGTCACCGGTGATGAGGGAGACGGGGCCGCGTCCCGCGGGCAGCAGCACCGCCGGCTCGAAGCTCCCCGCTCCCTTCCCCCGCAGCACGGCGAGGGCATCCTTCCACTCGAGCGTCACCACCAGATCCTTCAGGCCGTCGCGGTCCAGGTCCATCGCCGCCAGGCCCAGGCCCGTCGAGGTGCCGCTGGTGTCCAGGAGCGTGTCCACGCGCACCGCCGCGGAGAATCCTCCCTGGCCATCTCCCCGGAGGAGGTGGACCTGGACTTCCTTGGAGGTGTCCTTCCGGACGAGCACCAGGTCCTGGTGTCCGTCGCCGTCGAGATCGTCCACCCGGAGGGTGTCGGCCTCGGGAGTGGTGATGTTCCGCGTGCGGAAGGTCCCATCCCCGTTGGACAGCAGGGCGGCGCTTCCCATCCAGCCCCGCCCGATGGCCAGCAGATCCTTCCGGCCGTCCTCGTCGAGGTCCGCCGCCGCGAGCCGGGTATCGGTGGTCACGCTCAACTTGCCGACGAAGCCGCCCAGCGTCCCCTCGCCCGCGTTGGCGAGGATTCCCAGGGAGGGCGCGCTGGAGGAGCCTCCGATGGTGGCCACGTCGAGGCTGCCGTTGCCGTCGAAGTCGGCGAGGACGAGCGAGTCGTCCGGGGTGGTGCTCAAATCGGCGTACGACATGCGGTAGGACACGGGGTCCGCGAAACCGGACCCCTGGCTTCGCGCGACCCACAGGTTCCCGAACCCGTCCGGCCAGACGAGATCCTCCACGCCATCACCATTCAGGTCCCCGGTGGCCAGGCGGTTCAGGTTGTAGCGGAGCGTCTGCCGCAAGGGAGGCTCGAAGCTTCCGTTGCCCAGCCCCAGCAGGAGGGACACGGTATCGTTGGAGTCGGGGGCGACCACCAGGTCCAGATGGCCATCGCCGTTGAAGTCTCCCTTCATGCCGCGGAGGGCCGTGGTGTTCAGGGGTTGGACGGAGTGGGTGGGGAGCCGGACCTCGCAGGGGCGGGCGGCGGCGGGCAGGGTGCGCTCGAGCGTCGCCGAGCCGGGCGGGGTGCCGGGGACGCGGGCGCTCAGGCGCACGCGGACGGTGGCGGCACCGGGCACGTCGAAGCCGCGGTCCCAGAGGAACTGGTGGGTGCTGCCCCCGGGTGAGGTGGGGCGCGCGAGCAGGCCCTCATGGGTGGTGCTGCTGGCCTGGGTGGCGCGAGCGAAGGTGCCGCTGCCGGTGGCATCCACCTCCACGGAGACCTCCGCGCGCACCCCATCCGGCTGGCGCAGGACGTAGGAGACGGTGAGGCAGCCGGCGTTCGAGCCCACCCACTCGAGGTCCGTCACCTCGACGGGCGCGGGGCGGGGACGCACGGTGGCCGAGGACGCGGAGGGGCCGCTGCCCACGGCGTTGGTGGCGGACACGGTGAAGGTGTGGTCCTGGGTGCTGCTCAGGTCCGTGAAGGTGGCGCCGCGCTTCGAGGCGTCCAGCGTCATGCGTGCGCCGGAGGGGGAGACCTCCACCACGTAGCCGGTGAGGCGCCTGCCGCCATCCTCGGCCGGGGGCTCCCACGTCACCGTGGCCGAGCGGGTGCCGGCCGTGACGCTCAGCGCGCGGGGCGGCGAGGGCACGCCGGGGGTGCGCACGGACGCGGAGAGGAGCTTCGGGCCCACGCCCACCTCGTTGCGCGCCGCCACGGAGAAGGCGTACGCGGTGTCGTCCTCCAGCCCGCTGTACAGGACCTCCCGGATCTCCGCCCCCACCTGGAGCGGGACGCCGTCCGGTTCGAGCGTCACCACATAGGCGTCCACGGGCATGCCCCCGGTGCTCGGGGGGACGCTCCAGGTGATGGTGACATGGCGGAGACCCGGGGTGACCTCGACGCTGACGGGCGCGGAGGGCACGGTGGCCGGCACCACATATGCCGAGGTGGGGGAGTCGGGGCCCTCGCCCACGGCGTTGAGGGCGCGCACGGTGAAGGTGGAGGGCTCGCCATTGCTCAGCCCTCCCACCACCACGGAGCGCGCGCTGGCGTCGGCCGTGACGCGCACGCCCTGGGGCTGCGCGGTGACGAGGTAGCCGGTGAGGGGCGAGCCGCCGTCCGAGCCGGGCTCCGTCCAGCTCACGCGCACCTGGCCATCGCCGCGCACCACGGAGGGCCGGGGCGGTGCGCCGGGGACGTCGGGCAGGGTGACGGACTCCGAGCGGCTGGCGAGTCCTCTTCCCACCGCGTTCACCGCGGCCACCGAGAAGCGGTAGGTGGCGCCCGCGCGCAGGCCGGTGACGCGGGCGGTGGTGCCGTCCGCCGTGACGGTCAGGATGGCCTCTGGCGGCTCGGCGCTCACCTGGTAGCCGGTGAGGGCGCTGCCTCCGTCCTTCTCCGGGGGGCTCCAGGAGAGCGTCACCGCGCCCGGCTCGGCGTGGGCCTCCACCGGCCCCGGGGCCGAGGGCACCGTGGGCTTCGTGGGCGGCTCGGTGACGGGCGGTGGGGGGTCGGGCGGCTGGGTGGTGATGGGCTCCAGCTCACAGCCACCCGCGCCCACCAGCAGCGCGAGGAACAACGGAATCAGTCGACGGGACCTGCGTTGGGACACGGCTTCCCCCCTCGGGACGAATCGAAAGGACGGCATCGGTTGTCCTGGATACGGAGGCAGGCCGCGCGCCTGGTCGTCCGCGCCCGTCTTTTTTCGAGGCGGCTCAGTACCCGAGCGCCACTTCGACGCCCGCGAGGGGGTCTCCCCGCTCCCGGCCGTCCGCGGTGAGGAGGTCCACACCGAAGAAGCCGGCCACGCGCACCCGCAGGCGCTCCTGGTGGACCACCATGCCGCCGGACAGGTGGGTGGAGAAGACGGTGGGGTCTCCCTGGGTGGTGCCGGGGTAGTTCACACGCACCAGGCTCCAGCCGCCCGCGGCCTCGATGAACGGCGTGACGGGCCCGGTGCCCTGGAGTCCCACGAGTCCCTGCACGGAGAGCCGCTGCAGGGCCACGTCATCCCGCATCAGGGGCGAGAAGACATACGCGGCGCGCAGTCCGAGCGTGAAGGGCGCGCCGGAGGTGCGCAGCGCCACGCCCGGCCCGGTGACGAAGGGGGACAGCCCGAGCGGGGCGCGCTGGGTGACGAGTCCCGCCTCCCAGGCGAGCACGGGCCGCGGCTCGTCCTGCTGCGCGAGCAGTGCTCCGGCGGCGGAGGAGAAGTCCACCGGGACGAAGGACGAGGTGGCCACGTATTGCTCGTAGAAGCGCCGGTCGAAGGGGATGGCGAAGAGGCCGCGGCGCAGGGCGTCCTCGGCGGGGCCGCGCTCGCGCAGCTCGCGGGGGTTGAGCCGGGGCAGCCCGTTGCCGAGCTGGGCGAGCGTGATGCGGGCCTCGGCGGTGGGGGTGCGCACCCAGTAGGACTCGCGGACGGGCAGGCGCAGGGACACCGCCTGGTGCCCGGCGCGGCGGATGTCCGCGAGCCGCCGGCCCGCCTCGTCCTCCACGGAGATGCGCGCGTGCTCCAGCCCGGCGGGGAGCAGGAGGCTCGGGCCACGGGGCGCGGAGTCCACCAGCGGGCGGCGCGGCTCGCGGGACGGGGCGTAGGCGTGCACGGAGAGGCGGATGGGGATGGCCTTCACCTCCTGGAGCGAGGCGGTGACGAAGGCGGCCAGCTCGCTGTACTCCACCGCGCCGTCGCCGTTGACGTCCGCGCCGCCCATGAGGCCCGAGCGCACCACGTGGCTGAAGACACCGGCGCGCAGACGGGACCACTCGTGCGTCTCGCCGCTGTCGCTCTCGGCGAAGGTGGCGCCCACGTGGGGCCGGGTGGCGAGCTGCTCGCGCTCCAGCACGCCGCGCAGCTCGGCGAGCACCGCCACGTCCGGCTTGCCCCGGCTGCCCACCACGCCCGAGGCCCGGCACGCATCCACCACCACGTGGACGAAGTCCGCCCCGAGCGGGTCCACCAGCCGCGTGTAGAAGGCCGCTCTGTCCAACCGGCCGCCTGGCAGGGTGAAGTAGGCGCGCCCGAGCGCGTCGGTGTTGCCGTGGCCCACGTAGATGAGCAGCACGTCCGTCTGGCGTCCCCGCGCGTGGTCCGCCTGGATGTCCTCGCGCAGGGCGGCCACGGCCCGGGACACCTCCTCGAGGGTGGGAGGCCGCGTGCCGCCGAGCACCGCGGCGTCCGTCTGGCGCGTCTCCTCGTCCGCGTCCACCAGGAGGGTGGTCTCCACGCCGAGCCGCCGCAGCGTCTCCGTCCACAGCACGCCGTCGTCGTCCGCGTAGCGGAGGGGCGGGAGGGACGGGTCATCGCTGGTGTTGTGGGCGATGACGAGCGCCCGGCGCACGGGAGGGGCGGCCGAGGCGAGGGTGGCGAGCAGCAGGGGGGTGGCGAGCACCGCGCCGGAGAGGCGGAGTCTCATGGCGTCACCTCTACCTGAATGGGCAGCCGGAGGACCACGGCCCCCTGGTGCGGCTCGCCGCGCAGGGCCGCGAGCGCCTCCCGGGGCGAGTCCGCGAAGGCGGCGAGGACTTCCACCTCACCGGCGGGCACCTGGAGGGGCAGGGTCGTCTCCAGGGGCTGCTCGGCGCCCGGGCGTCCGGTGACGGAGAAGGGGCCCTCGGTGGCCTCGAGGCGCCGGGTGCGCAGGCCCACCGCGACATGGGAGAGCGGTGCATCCGCTCCCACGGCGAAGGCCAGCTGCGCGCCCGGGGGACACGCCTGGGAGGGCTCCAGCTCGCGCAGGGGCTGTTGCCTCACGGCGCAGAACACGCGCAGCGCGGCCCGTGCGGGACGGCCCGAGCCTCCCCGGGCCTGCCACGTGTCGTCGGCCTCCTTCGGCTGGACGAGCATCACCAGCACCGCGAGGCTCGCGGCCGCGAGCATGCCTCCGGCCAGGGAGAGCGAGGGCCAACGGGAGCGCGAGGCCTCCGGCTCCGCCGCCGCGAGGGCCGCCGCGAGTCCGGTGTCCGCGAGCACGGCCAGCTCGGTGCCGGCGGGGGTGTGCGGGTCGCCGTGCTCCAGCAGCCGCGAGGCCCGGACGAGCCGCTCGTAGGAAGCGCCGCACCGCTCGCAGGCGTGGGCGTGCCGGAGCAGGCGGGCGGACTGGCGCGGGGACAGGGTGCCCTCGGCCCACCGCGCCAGCAGGCCGTCCACGTGGGGGTCGAACCAGCTCATGGGACTCTCTCCATTCCGGCCAGGGGGACGTCCAACCAACCCCGGGCCAGCAGGTGCTCGGTGAATCGCGTACGCAGGTGGCGCTCCCTCACCCGGACTTCTCCGCGGGTGAGCTGGAGGCGCGCGGCGGCGGCCTCCTGGGAGAGGCCCTCCATGAATCGCAGCTGGGCCAGTGCCCGGGCCTCTTCGGGCAGCGCCTCGAGGAACTGACGCACCAGGGTGCGCACCTCGGCCTGCAGGGCCTGCTCCTCGGGGCCGTGCTCCTCGGTGGGCGCGTGGGCGAGCTCGGGCGCGTCGTCGAGCGGCACGGCCTCGCGGGCGATGCGGCCCGAGGCCCGCAGGAGGTCCACGGCGGTGGAGCGCGCCAGCGTCAGGAGGAAGCCGAGGTAGGGGCGCACCCCGTCATAGGCCTGGCGCATGGCGGGCCGGAAGGCGCGGACGAAGGTCTCCTGATGCGCCGCGTCGAGGTCCAGGGCGCCGAGGGAGACACTGTGGACGCTGGAGCCGGAGCGGACGGAGAAGCGCCGGGCGAGGTAGCGGGCCACCTGGGGCGAGTAGGTGCGATACACCCGTGTGAGGGTGGCGCGGTCCCCGTCCCGGAAGGCCTGCAGCACACTCCGGTCTTCTCCTGGCAGCACGTGTCTCCCACTCCCTTTTTCTTCCATACGGAGCGAGCCCGCCAGCCGGGTCGTCCGGTCCGAAGAAAAATCTCCCGCTCCTGGCGAAGGGCCGGGTCAGCGCTGGAGCAACAGCGTGCTCCGGGCCTCTCCGGAGGTCCCCAGGACGATGTCCGGGCGCCCATCCGCGTTCACGTCGAGCACCCCCAGCCCGACGGCGCCGAAGCGCACCGCGAAGATCTGGGGCTCGGCGAGCTGACCGTAGGGCTTCCCCCTCAGCAGCGACACCGAGTCCGAGCCCGGGTTGGAGCACAGCACGTCCTTTCGCCCGTCCCCATCGAAGTCCAGCACGGAGAAGGAGGAGCAGTTGCCGCCCGCGGGGTAGCTCCAGCCACTCCAGCTCCCCCAGGTCGTGGCGGTGTACGTGGTCAGCACGTAGACGTTGCCATCGCCGCTGCGCACGAGGTCCGGGACGCCGTCCCCGCTCATGTCCGTCAGGACGAGGTGGCCGCCGAGCTGGCCCGCCTTGTCCGTGGTGAGCACGGGAGGCAGGAAGGTGCCATCCCCCTGGCCCTTGAGCGTCAGCACCCCGCCCCCGGAGGACGTCTGCGCCACGGCCAGGTCCAGGACTCCGTCCCTGTTGAGGTCTCCCAACGCGAGGGCGCCCGGACTGGGGCTCGTGGTCACGAGCGCGGCGGGGCCGAAGGTGCCCGCCCCCTGGCCGAGCAGCACGCGGACCTCGTCCGTGGAGAAGCCGGGCTCGATGAAGCGCCTCACCTGAAAGGCGAGGTCCATCCGTCCATCCCCATTCACATCCCCGAGGGCGGCGTGGAGGGCCTGGGCCCCCACGGAGATGGGCGTGCCGGTGCGGAAGGTGCCGTCGCCATTGCCCAGCAGGAGCTCGACGGTCTTGATGGCGCTCTCGCCGCTGAGCACCACCACGTCCAGGGCCGAGTCCTCATCCACGTGGCCCACGACCATGCGGTACACCCCGCTTCCCACGGGCATGGGCGGCAGGTCCCTCAGGCCCTCCGGGCCACCGGCGAGGTGCACCTGGACGGTCTTCGCCGCCGGGCCACTGAGGAGGTCCATCTTCCCATCCCCGTTGAAGTCTCCCTGGGCGAGGGGGCCGGTGGGGCCCTCGGGCAGCGACAGGGCCTCGGGGCCACTGCGCCAGACGCGCACGTCCCAGCTGAAGGACTGGACCGTCGCCAGGTCGTCCCTGCCGTCCCCGTCGAAGTCGCCCGCCGTGGCGGAGATGGAGACACGTCCCGAGGGCAGCATCCGCGCGGGCGCGAAGCCGTCCGCGCCCCGGCTCCGCAGCACGGCGACGGTGTAATTGTACTCCATGTCGTACAGCCCCACGGCCAGGTCCTTCAGGCCGTCGTGGTCCATGTCCACCGCCGTCAGGGCCAGGGGCCACGTGCCGAGGCTGATGTCCGGGAGCGAGTCCACGAGCACCGCCGCGGAGAAGCCTCCCTGGCCATCTCCCCGGAGCAGGTGGACCTGGACGCGGCTGGCGGAGCCGTCCTTCCAGGCGAGCACCAGGTCCGTATGGCCGTCGCCGTCGACATCTCCCACCGTGAGGGCGTGGCTCCCTGCGGTGGTGGGGATGGAGGGAAGGGCGGGGGAGAGGGACCGCTGGCGGAAGGTGCCATCCCCGTTGGACAGCAGGGCGGAGCTTCCGAACCAGTTGCGGCCGATGGCCAGCAGATCCATCCGGCCATCCTCGTCGAGGTCGGCCACCTCGAGGAGGGCATCCCTCGGCACGTACGCCTTGGGGGTGAAGCCGCGCAGCGTGCCGTCGCCCGCGTTGGCGAGGATGCCCAGGAAGGGGAAGGGGGAGCCGGAGCCGCCCAGGGTGGCCACATCGGGGCTGCCGTTGCCGTCGAAGTCGGCGATGGCGATGGGGCGGGTCGAGGTGTCGCTCAGACTGGAGGACCCGAGGGGGTAGGAGACGGGCTCGCCGAACCGGCGCATGACCCACAGGGAGCCGGAGGAGGTGTCCATCCAGAGCAGCTCGTCCAGACCATCGCCATCCAGGTCCCCGGCGCTCAGGCGCTTCAGGCTGCCACGGAACTTCCGCGCGAAGGGGGACCGGAAGAAGCTCCCGTTGCCGAGCCCCTCCAGGAGGGAGAGGGTGTCGCCGGAGTCGGGGACGACCACCAGGTCCAGCCTTCCATCCCCGTTGAAGTCTCCGCTCACGCTCGTGGAGGGCGTGGCGGTGAGGAGCTGGACGCTGCTGGTGGGCAGGCGGAGCTCGCAACGGCTGGCGGGAGCGGGCAGGGTGCGCTCGAGCGTCGCCGAGCCGGGCGGGGTGCCGGGGACGCGGGCGCTCAGCCGGACGCGGACGGTGGCGGCGCCGGGCACGTCGAGGCTCCGGTTCCAGCGGAAGCGATGGGGAAGGCCCTCGGGAGAGGAGGAGCGAGCGTGCGTGCCCTCATGCGTGAACGAGCCGTCTTCGGCGAGGGCGCTGGCCTGGGTGGCGGTTGCGAAGGAGCCGCTGCCCGAGGATTCCACCTCCACGGAGACGTCGGCGCGCACGCCGTCGGGCTGGCGCAGGGAGTAGGAGACGGTGAGGCAGCCGGCATCCGAGGTGTCGAGCTGGAGGTCCGTCACCTCGACGGGAGCGGGAAGGGGACGCACGGCGGCCGGGGGCGAGGCGGTGGCACCAGGGCCCACGGCGTTGGTGGCGGACACGGAGAAGGAGTGGACCCGGGTGCTGGTGAGGCCGGTGAAGGTGGCGCTGCGCGTCGAGGCGTCCACGGTGATGCGGGCGCCGGAGGGAGAGGACTCCACCACGTAGCCGGTGAGGGGCCTGCCGCCGTCCTCGGCCGGGGCCTCCCACGTCACCGTGGCCGAGCGGGCACCCGTCGTGACGCTCACCGCGCCGGGCTGCGAGGGCACGCCGGGGGTGTGCACGGACGCGGAGGGGAGTCCCGGGCCCTCGCCGACCTCGTTACGAGCCACGACGGTGAAGGTGTACGCGGTGCCGTTCTCCAGCCCGCTGAAGGTGACGCCGTGGGCGTCGGCGTCCACCTCGCGAGAGGCGCCGCCCGGCGAGGCCGTCACCACGTAGCTTTGCACGGACAGGCCGCCGGTGCTCGCGGGGGCGCTCCAGGTGATGGTGGCCTGGCGGATGTCGGCGGTGGCCTCGACGCGGGTGGGCGCGGAGGGCACGGTGGCCGGCACCACGGCAGGTGAGGCGGGAGAGTCGGGGCCCTCGCCCACTGCGTTGAGGGCGCGCACGGTGAAGGTGGAGGGCTCGCCATTGTGCAGTCCTTCCACCACCACGGAGCGCGCGCTGGCGTCGGCCGTGACGCGCAGGCCCTGGGGCTGCGCGGTGACGAGGTAGCCGGTGAGGGGCGAGCGCCCATCCGAGTCGGGCTCCGTCCAGCTCACGCGCACCTGACCATCGCCGCGTACGACGGACGGCTGGGGCGGAGCGCCGGGGATGTCGGGCAGGGTGACGGACTCGGAGAGGGTGGCGGGGCCTTCACCCGCCTTGTTCACCGCGGCCACGGAGAAGCGGTAGGTGGCGCCGGCGCGCAGGCCGGTGACGCGGGCGGTGGCGCCGGTCACCGAGACGGCCAGGGAGGCCTCTTGCGGCTCGCCGTGCACCCGGTAGCCGGTGAGGGCAGTGCCTCCGTCATTCTCTGGAGGGCTCCAGGAGAGCGTCACCGTGCCCGGCTCGGCGTGCGCCTGGACGGGCCCCGGGGCCGAGGGGGCCGTGGGCGGAGGCGTGGGGGGCTCGGTGGTGATGGGCTTCAGGTCATCGCAACCACCCGCGCCCACCAGGAGGGCGAGGAACAACGGAATCAGTCGACGGGACACACCACGGGACACGGCTTCCCCCCTCGGGGCGAATCGAAAGGACGGCATCGGTTGTCCTGGATACGGAGCGAGCCCGTGAGGCTGGTCGTCTGGTATTTCTTTTTTCCCATGGCGGCCTACCGCATCGACGCGAGGACGGACATCGCGTGCGTGGGAATCTGGGACGCGGGCCTACCCCCCGTGAAACACGCCACCGAGGGGGAGGCGCTGGAGGCGAGCGGAGGGTCCGCTTCCCGGAGGCTCCGTGGAGTTGGACGACACGCCCGGGGCCTGACGCCCTCCGTGCCGATGTCCAGCTCGTTGGGGCGCGGGCCTACCCGGGAGTCGTCAGCCCTGGGGTGGGGGCTGCTCTGACGGGCGGCCTCGGCAGGTCGAGGCCCCATCGCCCCCGGACGTCCACTGGGACGAAGTGGTCGATGGCATCGAACGACAGCGCGATGAAGGGCATTCGGGGCGTGAGGAACGCGCGGACGCGCCGCCACGTCGAGCGGATGAGGTCCACGTCCTGGCGCGCGATGGCTTCATGGGTCGCGTCGGTGCGTGGCTTCACATGGTCGTTCACATGGGTGTCGTAGAGCGTCAGGAGATCCGCCCGGTCGAGTTTCAGGATCTCGATCGTTCGCTGGCCACGCCTGCTTCCGTTTCGCCCGACCGGTTGCCAGTGGCTGCCATCGAAGACGAACTGGATCAACTCGACGGGGTCCTCAGCGCAGGGGTCGATGAGGGTCGGCAGCTCCTTGCCGGGCGGCTGCTCCTCGGGGACGAGCGGCACACTGCCTGCTTCGAGTGGGAACAGGTCCTTCTTGGCGGAGCGGTTGCAGATGGCGCAGCTGAAGAGGAGGTTCTCCCATGTCCAGGCGAGCCACCAGTAACCCTTATCGACCGTTCCATTCTGTCGATCGGCACGTGCCTTGGGTCTGAAGTGCTCGACATCGCTGTAGTCGCACTGGACCTGATGCTCGCAGTAGCAGCACCGCATCAACTGCCGCGTCCAGAGCTCCCGCTTCACCACCGCATACGCTTGCCCGATTGCATCGGAATCGAGCGTGCCCGAGGCGTTCATCGAGCGTACGCGGTGCAACTCCGCGGTACGAACCGGAGCGAGGTCGGTGGGCTCGGGGCCCCGCTCGATGCGGATCACGGCATGTCCCTCGGCACCGGCGGCAGTCCCAGGTCGAGGCCCGCCTCGGTGAGCTTCTTCTGCAAGCGGAGCATCTCGGCGTCTTCCTCATCGGTGCGCGTCGGATCGCTCGAGAGGTACGTATAGCGCCGCAGTTCGTCTCCGAGGTCGCTCGGGTAGAGCTTCTGGATGTTGAAGAAGCTCGAGTAGATCTCACTGCCCGTCATCAACCTGGGCGAGGCGGGGGGCGCCTCGGCGACGACATCGCCGTTCTCGTTCAGGCGGAGCATGACGATCTCGTGCCGCTCGAGCGCGGGCAGGAGCATGGGCGAGTGGGTCGTCACGATGAACTGCATGCGCGGAAACACGCGCTTGAGCACGGGGACGAGCCGCACCTGCCAGGTCGGATGGAGGTGGAGGTCGAGCTCGTCGATGAGCACCATGCCCTCCATGTCCTCAAGGGGGACGGCCTCACCGATGTCGAGGTACATCTGGCCGATGAGGTCGGCGATCCACGCGATGGTGGACTGGTAGCCCTGGGAGAGCCAGGTGGCGGGTACCTTCGTCTTCTGGCCGGAGAACGCGAACTCGAAGCTGTGTGACCTGACCAAGTCTCCCGGCTGCGTCACGCCGCCTCTACCGCGCAACTCGACAGCATCCACATGGGGCAGGAGGTGGTTGTCGACGAACACCTTCTCGAGCGCCGCGATGAAGGGCTCGAAACGAGGCGTGTCCGCGAACTGGTTGGCGAAACCCGTGCCGACGAGTGGCGCCTTCCCGAAGAGCGGCTCGAGCCGGTTGAGGATGCGGTCCTTCAACTCGGACACGCTGAGGGGGACCGGCAGTTGGCGCTGCGTGCCGTAACCCGCGACGAACCAACCGGGAAAGGATTTCGCACGGGCCTCGATCATGGGGCTCCGGTGCGCGAGTACGCGGTCGAGCATCTGGGACAAGGATGCGCGGTCGTCACCCTTCAACTCTCCTACCTCCAACTGGAGATGCTCAAGCAACTCATGGTAGGAGCCAAGGAGCGCATTTCTCGTTTCGACAACATGCCAGGTGAATTCGCGAATGGACTCCAGCGCTCCGGTCGGAGCGAACCAGGAGTCTCCCGAGAAGGTCGACTGCTCGGGCTCGATACGCACAACGCTTCGTAGGCGCGGCGCGCGTTCGCCCTCAACGGACACCTTGGATTTTGGGAAGAGACGCCACTTCTCCAATCGGGTCCCGAATTCGAAGTCGGCACCCACCTGCACGGTTTCACCCGCTCGTCTCACGTCGGGCAGCGAGGGGACGTCCGCCAACTGGTTGGCCCGGTCGGGGCCACTTGCTGCCAAGGCGATCGCTTGAAGCAACGTCGTCTTGCAGGCCCCGTTTTCCGCGACGAACACAGTCCACATGCGCGGCTTGTCCTCGTGAGTGAAGTCGAGGACGAGGTCCCGCATGAGCTTCATGTTCTTCACGTGCAGCCGGGTGATGTACATGCGTCCCTCCGGCCGCTCTTCTAGCGCCCTTGCGCCCTGGGAGGCCGATAAATGAACGGAGCCGCCCGCCGCTGAACGGCACGCGCCTCGACGTCCACGGGGTCAACGAACTTGTCCAACTGTTGGAGTGCGCCAGGCGAAGCCTGGGTGAGGAGGAAGCGATGTAGGAGCGGAAACTTCACGAAGGGACCCTGCGGGTTCAAACCCCGCCCGGCAAAGGAGGCCGCCAGCC
>NZ_DBNGVP010000232.1:0-10588 GCF_057119385.1 Archangium sp.
CGCCAGACGTGCCGCGTGGAAGTCGCTCGGCAGGCTGGACGAGATGGCCGTTGCCCCACGGGCCATCTGCTACGAATGGCCGGGCCACCGGCAGGACTGGGCCATCATCCATCGGGAGGCAGGGCGCCTCCTCCTCGTCTCCGAGGGCCTCTCGGACCCCTTCATTGCCCACAAGGGGCCCTCCCTCGAAGCAGGTGGTGGCCCAGGAGCACGTGCGGGAGAGGGCCACGGCGGGCCTCGTCGTGCTGGAGGTGCCGGGCAAGGGCCTGCCCACGTCTCTCGTGAGCGCGGAGGGGCGCGTGGGGTGTTGCTCGGCCAGGAGGTGCGCTCACTGCCCCGGCTGTTTCCCTCGCCGTTCGGCGACGTGCGGCTCGTCACCGGCTGGCGCACTCTCCGCAACGGCGTCGGACCTCGCGCTGTAGACAAACTCTGTCCAGACAGCTCTCGCTTCTCTGAGCCCCAACTCCCGAGCCCCGCAAAGTCCGAACGGGGATACGGTGCCGTGCCGTATCCCCGTCCGGTACAGCTGAGGGGGGTACTACTGGGGAAGTCAGGATACAACAAGTCCGCGCGGGACTCTTCCGATTTCTGAGGAGCCGCTCACTAGCGCACCGTGATGGAGGCCGAGGTCAGCACGAAGGCCCTCGTCTGGTCCGTGCCCGAGCCGATGGTGACGGCGGCCGGGATGCCGGGGTTGGTGGTGAAGCTCAGGCCCTCGGGGCCCACGAAGCTCAGCGCGTAGGTGCCGGGCACGAGGAACTTGAAGCTGGCCTCGAACACGCCGTCACCGTTGAGGTCCGTCAGGGCGAGCTCCTCGGCGGCGGGAGCGGAGGCGCCATCCGGGTCGGTCTCGGTGCTGCGGAGCGTGGCGCGGAAGGAGCCTGGCGTCAGGGCGGTGCCATTCAGCGTGGGCAGGGTCACGCCCTCGCCCCGGGCCAGCGTCACGTTCACGCTGCCGCTGAACACCATCTCCCCGCCCTTGATGACCGGCTTCATCACCCACTTGTCGCCCTGGCCGCGGTCCTTGCCGAAGCTCTGCGACACATCGAAGTCCACCAGGATGACCTTCTGCTCGCCCGCGACCTCCACGCCGTCGCCGTCGAGCTTCACCTTCACGCCAGACGTGTTGAAGCTGGGGGTCTGCAGGATGCCGGCCACGGTGGCGCCCTCGGGCAGGCCCGCGTAGTCGTTGGAGGTGGCGAAGATGGCCGTGCTGCCGTCCTCCTGCTCCACCTCGATGTAGGCGCCGGAGATGACGAAGCGCAGCTCGGAGTACTTGCCCGCGGGGACGACGGCGTCCTTGACGATGTCCTTCGTGTCATTGGCCAGCGTCACCAGGTTGGTGGTGGTGGCCTGGTTGCTGAGGACCACGCGGCCTTCCTCACCCTGGAGGTAGACCTCGGAGATGGTGACGACGGCGGCCTTGAAGTCGCCCGGGGCGTCGGTGAGCTTGATGGTGACGCTGTTCTGGTTGCCGCAGCCGGTGGTGACCAGACCGAAGGCCAGCGCGAACAGGCCGAGCGTGAGAAGCTGGAGGCGTTTCATGGATGAGTGCTCCAAGGTGGGGTGAAGGAACTCATGAGCCCGTTGGCTCACGTGCCCCTCCCCAAAGCACCCGGCGTGCCGCGCCCTCGGGCCCCGGATTCCAGCCACTTGCGTGACCCGGGGCCCGGCGGGTGTACCAGCTGGGACAGGGGGAGTGTCCCGGACCGTTCACTCCCCCCGTCCGCCCCCCTACTCCTCGGCGGGGGACTGGACGATGAGCTTCTCCTTGCCGCACACGTCGCAGCGCAGGTGGACGAAGAGGTCGTCCTCGCTCTCCTCGGGCACCTCGCCCTCGGGCACGCCCAGCTCGGCCTTGGCCAGCGCGGCCACCTTGCGGGGGATGTCGTCGGCGCGCAGGGCCTGCACGTACGTCATCTCCCGGTCATGGCACTCGCGCGTCTCGGGGCCGGAGAGCCAGGCGGGCTCCATGCCCTCGGGCAGCCGGCCCAGGAGCTCCAGGTGGTTGAGGGACTCGGCCAGGTAGGCCAGACGGCGCAGCCGGGCCTCCTCGGGCAGGGCGGAGAACACCTGGAAGCCCTCGAGCAGGGCCTGCCGGTCCTCGCCGGTGGCCAGCTGCGCCAGCTCCATGGCGGGCTCGGCCGACTCCAGCGCCTCCTCCCAGTTGTTGTCCGGGTTGAAGCCGGCCTCCAGCAGCGCGGTGTACAGCTGCGTGGCGGCCAGCCGGCGGCGCACCTCGTGCGTGTGCTCCACCACCTCCTGCGGCAGCCGCAGCTCCAGCAGCGCGCCGGTGGTGCGCGGGTCCACCGAGCCGGTGAGGTCATCCACCGCGAGCTCCTCGCGCAGGGCGTCCTTGAGCACCTTGGCCGCGGAGAAGCGGAAGGAGGGCACCACGCCCACCTCGCGCAGGTACATGGCGGCGAGGTTGGAGTCCTTGGCGCCCATGCGCAGCGAGCGCTGGGCCCGCTCCACCGCGCCGGGGTCCGCCGCGGGCTTCTTGTTCTCCAGGCGCGTCTTCACCGCCTCGCGGTAGAGCGTCTCCAGGGAGCTGCCCGGGGGCAGGCGCGCGGGGAGCAGGGGCCGCAGGCCGGCCACGTCCAGCACCCAGAGCGGGGGAGCGCCCAGGCGCTTGAGGGCGCGGAAGAAGAGCTGGCCCGGGTTGTCCTGGGGCTTGAAGGGGGGCAGCTCGCCCTCGCCGGACGGCTGTTGCTGCTGCTCGGAGGCGGGGGCCAGCAGGGAGCCCGGTCCCATCACCTTGTCGCGCTGCTCGCGGGTGAAGGCGGTGATGCCCTGCACCGGCGGGGGCGGGGGCGGCGGGGCCTCCTCTCCGTCCAGGCCGGTGACGCGGTCCATGTCCACCTCGTCGAAGTCGGCCTCCTCCAGGCCCTTGGCGCCCGTGAAGTCACAGCGCAGGAGCTTGAGCTTCTCGAAGGTGGCGCCTTCCAGGTTGGCGCCCCGGAAGTCGCAATCCTGGAGGCGTCCGCCGTGGAAGTAGGCGTTGGAGAGGTCCGTATCGCGGAAGTTCACCTTGGACAGGTCGCAGCGCTCCCACTCGCTGCCCACCAGTCCCAGTCCGGACAGGTCCGCATTGGCGGAGAAGAGCTGCGCGAAGGTCGCGCCCGTGTGCTCGGTGGGCACCTTGCCCGACTTGCGCAGGCGGTTCCACTCGGCGCTTCCGTTCTGCAGGAGCTGTTCAATCGTGGGGGCTTTCGGCATGGACCCGAATTTATCGGTGTGGTGAGGTCCGGGCGCCAGTCAAATGATCGAGTTCCGAATCGAGGAAGACAGCGCGGGCATGCGGTTGGACAAGTTCCTCCGCAAGAAGCTCGCGAACGTGCCCACCTCTCACCTCTTCAAGATGATTCGCGTGAAGAAGGTGCGGGTGAACGGCAAGCGGGCCCAGCCAGAGCAGCCCCTGGCCGCCGGCGACACCATCTCCATCCGGGGGACCGAGGAGCAGCTCCTCGCCCCCGCCAGCCCCGAGGAGCGCAAACCCCCACCCCCTCCCCCCGTGGACCCCAGCGAGCTGGTCATCCTCTTCGAGGACGACTGGATGATGGCCGTGGACAAGCCAAGTGGGATGGCCGTCCACACCGGCAGTGGAATCACCGGGGGCACGCTGGTGGACTATGTGCGCGCCTGGCTGGGGCCCAAGGCGGTGCGCAACGACTTCGCCGCCAGCCCCGCTCACCGGCTGGACAGGGAGACGAGCGGCGTCATCCTCGTCGCCAAGCGCCGGCCGGCGATGGTCCACTTCACGGAACTCTTCACCAACGGACATCCGCGCAAGAGGTATCTGACACTGGTCAAAGGCCGGATGCCGAAGGACTCGGGGGTCATTAACCTGCCGCTCGCTGAGCACCAGCAGACGGCCGAGTCCAAGGCCCGTCGCGGGGTGAACATGCAGGAGGCCGTGACTCGATGGAAGGTCATCAAGCAATCGGGCGAGGTAGCCCTCCTCTCCTGCGTCATCGAGACCGGACGCACTCATCAGATAAGAAGGCATCTGGCCGCCATTGGCCACCCGGTGGCCGGGGACAAGAAATACGGTGACTTCGGCTTCAACAGGGATGTGCGGGCCCGATGGGGGCTCAAACGCCTGTTCCTGCATGCCGAGTTCATAGAGTTTCCCCACCCGGCTCACGGGGGCAAGGTGGCGGTGGAGGCGGATATGCCCCCGGAGTTGAAGGACGTGCTCAAGCGCGCCGCGCTGGAACCCTCATGAGTCAGAATCCCGAGAAGACCGATCGCTCCGAGTCGAAGCTGGTGCTCGACGGTGTTCCGCCCAAGCGCCCCATCTGGGTGCGCCTGCTGAAGTTCGCGGCCTGGGCCACCCTGACGGGCGCCACCGCCGCGGTGATGGCCGTGGCGGGTGTGTACTACCACTACTCGCAGGGGCTGCCGGACATCCCCAAGGTGGACCAGTACTGGCCGCCCATCGTCACCGAGGTCTACACCGATGACGCGGTGCTGGCCGGCGAGTTCTACCACCACCGCCGCAAGGTGGTGCCCTACGAGCGCATCCCCAAGCGTCTGGTGCAGGCGTTCATCGCCAGCGAGGACTCGAGCTTCTTCGACCACTACGGCGTGGACGTGCTGGGCACGGCGCGCGCCGCCACCAAGACGATTCGCAAGAAGCTGGGTCTGGGCGGTAGCGTGCAGGGTGGCTCCACCCTGACGCAGCAGACGGCGAAGGCCGTGCTCATCGCCGCCGAGGGCTACGAGAGCGCCACCGCGAAGAACCTCACGCGTAAAATCCGCGAGGCCATCCTCGCCCGGCGCCTGGAGGAGTCGCTGACGAAGGAGGAGATCCTCTATCTCTACCTGAACAACGTCTTCCTCGGGCACCACAGCTACGGCGTGCAGAGCGCGGCGGAGAACTACTACCGCAAGGACGTGCGCGACCTGACGTTGGGGGAGATGACGCTGATCGCCGGCCTGCCGCAGGCGCCCAGCCGCTACTCGCCCTTCAAGAAGCCGGAGGCGGCGAAGAAGCGCCGCTCGTACGTGCTCAAGCGCATGTTCGACGAGGGGATGATCTCCGCGGAGGAGCGGGCCCAGGCGGACGCCGAGCCGGTGAACGTGTACCCGGTGGAGGACGTCTTCCACGAGTTCGCCCCGTACTTCACCGAGCAGGTGCGCCGCAACGTGGTGGACCGCTACACCAACAAGACGCTGCTGAATGAGGGCCTGAAGGTCTTCGCCACCATGGACAGCGAGCGCCAGCGCGCCGCGCAGGAGTCGGTGCTCGAGGGGCTGATGGCCATCGACAAGCGCCAGGGCTTCCGCGGGCCGGTGAAGCAGCTGGCCACGGAGCAGGAGCGCAAGGAGTTCATCGACACCTCGATGAAGGCCATGGGCAACGAGCCGCTCCAGGAGAACAAGCTGTACGTGGCGCGGGTGACGAAGGTGGATGCCGAGGGCGCGGAGGTGCAGGTGGGGCCGCACAAGGGCCTGCTGCCGCTGCTGGGCATGCGCTGGGCGCGCAAGGTGAACCCCGAGGGCTACTACCCGGGGCTGATGCTCACCTCCGCCAGGCGGGTGCTCAACGTGGACGACGTCATCGTCGTGCGCCACGTGGTGAAGAAGGAGCTCACGGACGACAGCGTCCAGTTCGACCGGAAGATGGACAAGGAGATCCCCGAGGGCGTGCCGCTCTTCCGGCTGGAGCAGGAGCCGGAGCTGCAGAGCGCCCTGGTGTCCATCGACCCGCACCGCCAGTACCTCACGGCGATGGTGGGCGGGTATGACTTCGACGCCAACGAGTTCAACCGCGCGTTCCAGGCGTGCCGCCAGCCGGGCAGCTCCTTCAAGCCGCTGGTGTACTCGGCCGCGCTGGAGCAGCTGGGGTGGACGGGCGCCACCATCATCGTGGACTCGCCCATCGTGGAGCATGACCCGGAGAACGGCGTCGCGTGGAAGCCGGACAACTACAGCGACGAGTTCCTCGGAGACGTGCTGCTGCGCACGGCGCTGGTGAACTCGATGAACATCCCCGCGGTGAAGACGTTCGCGGCGGTGGGCGTGAAGAACATGGCCGAGTGGAGCCTGAAGCTGGGCCTCACCACGCCGATGAACATGGACTTCTCGGCGGCGCTGGGCTCCTCGTGCGTGTACCCGTACGACCTGGCCAACGTGTACGCCGTCTTCAACCGCTACGGCCGCAAGAAGCCCACGTACTTCATCCGCAAGATTGAAGACCGCTTCGGCCGCACGCTGGAGGACCACACGGCGTACGACGACGCGTGGGCGCCGCTGCAGGACCGGGTGGCGGCGGGCTACGCGCGGCTGTTCGAGCCGGGCGATCAGGTGATGAGCCCCGAGACGGGCTTCATCACGACGTCGCTCCTGCGCGGCGTGGTGACGGAGGGCACAGGCGGCCCCGCGCAGAAGCTGGGCAAGCCGGCGGCGGGCAAGACGGGGACCACCAACGACTCGTTCGACACGTGGTTCGCCGGCTTCACGCGCGACCTCGTGACGGTGACGTGGGTGGGCTACGACAAGAACGAGCACCCGCTGGGCCGCTACGAGACGGGTGGCCGCGCGTCGCTGCCCATCTGGCTCAACTACATGAAGCCGGCGCTGGCGGCGCGTCCCCAGTCCGAGTTCTGGCCGCCCGAGTGGCTGCGCGAGAGCATGATGCTGCTGCGCATCGACAAGAAGACGGGGAAGATCGCCTCGTCCGGGACGAAGGACGCCACCAACATCTGGTTCAAGAAGGGCACGCAGCCCGACGACGTGGCGCCGGAGAAGGGCGCCGTGGGCGTGCAGGACTTCATCATGGGCGCGCCGTAGTCCTCAGCGCGCCTTGCGCATGGCGGCGTCGAAGAGGGCGTTGGGCAGTTGCTTCACCAGGCCCATGAGGCGGGCCATCTGCCAGGGGAAGGCGTACTGCGCGTCCCCTCGCACGATGGCCTTCGCCATCAGCTCCACGGCCTCCTCCGTCTCGAGGAGGAAGGGCATCTGGAACTTGTTCTGGGCCGTCATCTCGCTCTTCACGAAGCCCGGGTAGAGGCAGGTGACCTGGACGCCGGTGCCCCGCAGGTCCACGCGCAGACTCTCCATGAAGGTGGAGAGGAAGGCCTTGGAGGCGGAGTAGGCGGCGTTGCGCGGCAGGCCGCGGAAGGCGGCCATGCTGGCCACGCCCACGATGTGGCCGCGCTTGCGCTCCACCATCTGCGGGAGCACGGCGCTCAGGGTGGCGGCGGCACCGGTGACGTTGACGTCGATGACCTTCTGGACGATGTCCCACTTGATGCGCTTGCCGGACGTCTCCTGGCCGAAGCCGGCGTTGGCGACGACGAGGTCCAACCCGCCGCAGGCGGCGTCCAGCTCGCGGATGCGGGCGAGGGTGTTGTCGGCGTCGGCGACGTCGAGCTCCACCGGCTCGATGTGGGCATTGGCGGCGCGGGCCTCGTTGGCGAGCGCCTCCAGGTTGTCGCGGCGCCGGGCCGCGGCGTACACCTTGACGCCCCGCCGGGCGAACCAGAGCGCCAGCCCGCGTCCCAGGCCACTCGAGGCTCCCGTCACCAGCGCCGTGCGATAGCTCAACTCCGCCATGTGTGTCCCTCCGGATGTCCGGGCGACTTCCTGCCACGGAACGCGAGGGAGTGGGGGAGGAAAACGACGCGGTGCGGCATGGGCCGGCCGGGCGGCTCTCCGGGGGCTCGGCCCTCGGGTTACCCCTGGGGCTGGCGCCGCCGGCGAGCGGTCATGCGGCCGAGCAACGCGGACGTCCGGTCTCCACCGTGTGACGACTGCTCCCGATGGGAGGCCAGTCAGGAGGGTTCACATGGGGTTTCTAGACCGCATCTTCGGTGGGGGTTCCCCCAGCTCGAGGACGGAACGGAGAGGGGCCGCGGTTCCCAGCGCCGACGAGCAGGCGCTTGCCCGCTACCGGTACCTGCTGCGGACGGCGCCGCCGGAAGCCCTCGAGCAGGCCCATGCCGAGGCCTTCGCGCAGCTGACGCCCGCGCAACGGGCCCAGGTCCTCCGGGAGTTGAGCCGGGCCCTGCCCATGGCGGAAGGGAGCGCGGCGGCCGCGAATGACCCGGACCCGAGAGCACTGGCGCGAATGGCGACACGCGCCGAGCTGCGGCAGCCCGGGACGCTGGAGCGCTCGTTCGGAGGAATGAGCCTCGGGGGCATGTTCGCGGGGAGCCTGTTGGGCAGCATCGCCGGGACGGTGATCGGCTCGGCGATCGCGCACCAGTTCCTGGGTGGCTTCGACGACGGTGGCTGGGGGGATGAGGCGGGGGTGGCGCCGGAGCAGTGGGAGGACGCGGCCACCGGGGACGATGCGGGCTTTGGCGAGGAGCTGGGCGGAGACCTGGGCGACTTCGACGTGTGACGAGAGGAGGAACGAGACATGGCTTGGAACACTGCGACAGGCGGGATGATCGCCGCGGACGCTCCTATCTCGGAGCGGATGGCCTTCATCCGGAAGACGTACCTCCACCTGGGAGGCGCGGTGCTGGCCTTCATCGCGTTGGAGGCGGCGCTGCTCAACTCATCGCTGGCGCAGCCGCTCGTGCGGACGATGCTCGGCGGGCGCATGAGCTGGCTGATCGTCCTGGCCGCCTTCATGGTCGTGGGATGGGTGGCCGACCGGTGGGCCCGGACCGCGAGCTCCCCCGGCATGCAGTACCTCGGGCTCGGCCTGTACGTGGTGGCGGAGGCCGTCATCATGCTCCCGCTGCTGTACGTGGCCGCGTACTTCTCCAAGGACCCGAACATCATCGCCAAGGCGGGGGTGCTCACCGGGATTGTCTTCGTGGGGCTGACGGGTACGGTCTTCATCACGCGGCGTGACTTCTCGTGGCTCCGTCCCGCGCTGATGGTCGCGGGGTTCGCGGCCCTGGGGCTGATCGTCGTGTCGATCCTCTTCGGCTTCACCCTGGGGACGCTCTTCGCGGCGGTGATGGTCGTGGTCGCGGCGGGGTACATCCTCTACTACACGTCCAACGTGCTTCATCACTACCCGGTGGGCTCCCACGTGGCGGCGGCGCTGACGCTGCTCTCCTCCGTGGCCCTGCTGTTCTGGTACATCCTGCGGATCTTCATGGACCGGCGCTGACGCCGAGGGGTTGGAAGACAACGCCATCCAATCCCAGACGCTGACACGCCTCCACGAAACGCCCGGTGCAGAGGTTGACGTTGGAGTAGTCCTCCAGCCGGAACAGGTCGAGGTGTTCGGGAAGGGTGGAGGCGTCCAGTATCGGGGGCTTCGGGAGGGGGTGCTTCAGGCGGCCACAACGGGAACAGGGGGGCTGAGGGTTGGGCGGGAGGCAGTCGGGGTGCAGACGGCCCACGGGGAGGAGCTCCAGCTCGAGCAGTTCGGGCGAGTTGCGCTGACGGAAGCGCAGGGCTGTAGGGCAGCCCTTGAGTCCTCGGAGTCCCTCGGCCTGGAGCTTATTCAGGGCCTCTCGTTGAACCAGCAGCACCGCGGAGAAGTCTGTGAACAGTGGTCCGAAACGGCCCTGGGCCTTACCCTCAAACGGACCGAATCCCGCTCCTGGCTCCAACTGCGCACCCGGAGGCAGCAGGGGGCGCACCAGCTCGCATAGCCGTTCGTACTCCTCGATGGATTCGGCCCGGGGCGTTTCGAAATCGGCCAGTGAGAGGATCGGCGTCAAGTCAACCGAAGGGTAGACATTGGCGCCGCCGCTCCATGCGTCCAGACACACCGGGCAACGGACGCCCGGTAGCCCCCATCGATGTGAGGCATCAACAGAACCTGTGTAATCTGCGGACCTGTCTTCTCGGATACGGAAATAGTTCATACGCGGAGTTCTTCGCCTCTTTTCTCAGTCGCAATAGTAGGGAACGAGGGGCCCATTTACACCGAATCGCATCATGAGTTCGCTAGCGAACCGCCACATGTCTGCGGCTTTGGCGGTTTTGTAGTTCTCGTCCATGAACTGCCGCCAGGCCTCATTCCATTGCCCACCCTCTGGTCCGCCACTGTGCAGCCACTGGTGGAAGCTTCTGGGCAGTCGAATGGTGAATGCGTGGATGTCGATGTCCTGGCGTTTGATCCACGTGGCCAACGCATTCTGCTGCGGGAAGATGTGATGTTTCTCGTAGGGCTCCCGTGGAGGGATGCTGCACATCCAGTGGCGCACTTCCTTGGGGACGAACCGGTCGCGCGTCTTCCAGTTGTGCCAGGGGATTTCGAAGACGGGATCCGCGGAGGTGGGCGCCGCCACGGGGTGTCCCCACCAGCGCTCGGGTGTGTCCGCGAGTGGAGAGCGCAACTCCGTGGACAGGTTTGCGTCCGTTGGAGGACGCAGCCCCGGCATTGGCCGGAACACCATGGGCGGGCGGGCCACCGGGAGGGTTCCCCTCGCCAGGATGATGGGGGGGGCCTCCTCCTCCTCCATTTCCGCCACGTGCTGGCAACGCCAGATGGCGCAGCGCTCCCCGTCACACAGCGGCACCACGCAGGTCGGGTCCGCACGAGCCTCCGTCCAGGAGGAGGACACGGTCTCGGGGACCTCGTCCTCTTGCACGGTGGACGCCGAGGTCGCGCATGCGGCCAGCAGCAGCACGAGGAGCGGGAGCAGGAGTCGCATGCGGCCTGGCG